>JAUCGE010000016.1 GCA_030377965.1 Desulfobacterales bacterium HSG16 | reverse complement strand
ATTATTTCCGATGATGCTGTAACCGATGGCGAAGTCGAAGAAGAAAACGATTCGACAGATACGTTGGAAGACAGTGAAGCTGTCTCGGATTCAAAGGCAGTTCGTTAAACTGTTTGACAGAAAAATGAACTGACAAATATGGAAGATTCACAAGTTGAGGATATATGTGAAGATTCTTGGATTTTCACTCTAAAATTAATATAAGGGGGATAGATGGCAAAGATCAGAGTATATGAACTTGCCAGGGATCTGAATATGAGTAATAAGGCACTCCTCAATAAAATGAAGGAAATGAACATCCCTGTAAGGAGTCATATGAGTTCTCTGGATGATGATGTAGTTGCCGTTATCAAGGCTAACGTTCTTGGGAAGAAAGAGGGTGTTGAAGTCACACGGGTTAAACCTACAGTGATCCGCAGACGGAAAAAACCTAAGAATAAAAATATGTCTGAAAATGATGATCACCAATTTGATGCGGAAGACTCTGCCCCTGAAACTGAATCTGACGAGACGAATACTGTTGATCCCTTACCAGTTCCCCCTGCCGGAAAAGGATCGGCGAGCAAAGACAATCTGCTGGAAACAGAAGACTCATCATCTGTAGAAAAAAAGTTAGAAGAATCTCCGCTCAAGACAGATGGCAAACCAGATACAGGCTTGAAAACAACTGTGGATAAAGAATCGACAGATAAAAAGCGAGGAAAAAAGAAGTCTGGTAACAGGAAGAAAAGGCGAAGGGAGAGAAAAGATAGCCCTGCCCGTATAATCAAGCCCGTAGAATTTGTTGAAAAGAAAGCTGAAGAGACAGAAACTGAAAATATGAAAAAAACCGAACCTGAAACCGTGAAAAAAATAGATGAAGTAAAACCGTTAGCAGAAGGCCAATCGAAGAAAGAATCGGATAAGAAGATGCCAGATTCTTCGGATATTCCGGAAGAAAAACAAGATAATGATTCTGTGGAGCAGAATAAATCGGAAGCCCCGGAACAGCTTGAAACGGAAAAAACTGAAAAATCTGACCTGAAGAAAGCCGATACAGATAAAGCTGATAAAGATTCGAAATCAGACAAGCCTCCCAGAAGCAAGCAGGAGCCTGAGTCCAAAAAATCGGTTCCTCCTAAAAAATCGAGGAAAAAATCTAAAAAGATAAAAAAAGATACACCTGCAAAAATCATTAAACTTCCTGAAAAAGTTGTAAAAAAGCCAGCAGTGTCTGAAACTAAACCGGCTCCGAAGAAGCATCATCAGGAAAGAAAAAGGCATGACAGAAAGGCAAAACCGTCGGCTGCACAGCCACAATCTGTCCCGGTTCAGCCAAAACAGATGCCGGATGCTCAAACTGATGCCCGAGACGACCGGAAAAAGAAAAAAGAGAAAAAAACAAAAGACAATCGATGGGCAAAAAAGAAAATTTCCTTTAAAAGGAAAGAGGTTGTTGAAGGTTCCGCTCTCTATGTCGGGGGCAGGGGGCGCAAGGGGCGCAAAGGTGCAAAAGGCAAAGCTGCCCAACCCCAGAAACCTCAGATCACTACACCTAAAGCCATCAAACGCCGTATCAGGATGGATGATACTATCGTACTTTCGGAACTGGCAAAACGGATGGGAATCAAGGCTGCTGAGATGATCAAGACCCTGATGGGCATGGGTATGATGGTCACGGTAAATCAGACTATTGATTTCGATACGGCAGTTCTTCTAGCAGGTGAATTCGAATATGAAGTTGAGCGAATTTCTTTTGAAGAAGACACGCTCTTGAAGAAAGAGAAAAGCGATGATCCTGAAAAAATGGTCTTAAGACCTCCGGTAGTCACGATCATGGGACATGTGGATCATGGTAAAACATCATTGCTGGATGTGATCAGGAAGACCAAAGTTACTGAAGTCGAGGCTGGCGGTATTACTCAGCACATTGGCGCATATTATGTCGAAGCTGACAACGGTCAGATCGTTTTTCTGGATACACCAGGACATGAAGCTTTTACATCCATGCGGGCAAGAGGAGCAAAAGTGACGGATATCGTCGTGCTTGTTGTTGCAGCAGATGATGGAGTTATGCCCCAGACTGTAGAAGCCATAAATCATGCAAGAGCTGCGGAAGTGCCGATAATCGTTGCTGTCAACAAGATAGACAAGGCAAATGCTGAACCTGACCGTGTACAGCGGGAGTTGAGCGATCACGGACTCATGTCCGAAGATTGGGGTGGTGACACTATTTTTGTTCAAGTTTCCGCCAAGCAGGGTACAGGCATCGACAATCTTCTGGAAATGATCCTGCTTCAGGCTGAAGTCCTCGAATTGAAAGCTAATCCGGACAAACAGGCCATAGGATATGTTGTAGAAGCCAAGCTTGATACAGGCAGAGGACCGGTTGCTACCATTCTTGTGCAGGAGGGTACTCTCAATATCGGCGAGCCGGTTGTATGCGGAGTCCACTACGGTAAGATCCGTGCCATGATGAATGACAGAAATATGCCTATAGATACTGCAGGGCCATCTGTGCCGGTAGAAATACAGGGGCTTTCAGGAGTACCGAATGCCGGTGATGAGCTGATTGCCGTAGAAGATGATAAGAGTGCCAAGCAGGTCAGTATGCACAGGCTCCAGAAGCAACGGTCCAAAGATCTGGCAAAAAGCAGCCGTTTGAGCCTGGAAGGTCTTTTTGAGCAGATGCAGGAGGGTGAAGTCAAGGATCTGAATGTCATCATCAAAGCTGATGTACATGGTTCTATTGAGGCCCTCGCAGACTCGCTGATCAAGCTTTCAAATGAAGAAGTAAGCATCAAGATATCTCATTCCGCAACAGGTACTGTCTCCGAATCGGACATTTCTCTGGCAACCGTTTCAAATGCCATAATAATCGGCTTCAATGTCCGACCTAGTTCCAAGGTTCAGTCTATGGCTCAGGAAGAAGGCGTTGACATGAGGTTTTACAACGTCATTTATAATGTAATAAAAGATGTTAAAGATGCCATAGTCGGTATGATGGATTCCAAGTATGAGGAACGTATTCTGGGTAAAGCTGAAATCAGGGAAGTATTTCATGTACCCAAAGTTGGTTCTATTGCAGGCTCATATGTTACAGAAGGCAAGTTCAAAAGAGGGCAGCTCGTTCGCCTCATCAGGGATGGTGTGATCATCTATGAAGGCAAGATATCATCCTTGAGGCGTTTTAAAGATGATGTCAAAGAGGTTGCCAGCGGATACGAATGTGGTATAGGTATCGAAAATTTCAATGATATCAAACAGGTCGATGTCATTGAGTGCTATTACATGGAAGAAATTCGACCTGAACTCGAATAATCAATAAATATTATAAACTATGGTTCTGGGAACAGGGTTCATTACATTCAGGTTGCACGATTGCCATTCTCTGAAAGGAAAACGGAAAATCGTAAAATCGATCATAAGCCGGATCAGTAATAATTTTAATGCTTCGGTTGCCGAAGTCGGCTTCAATGATGTCCATCAAAAGGCTCTGATTGGGTTCGCCCTGGTCGGCAATAGCAGAAATGTGATCAATTCCAAGATTGATAAGATTTTCAATTTTGCTGAATCATCAGGGCTTGCTGAAATAATTGATACGGAAATGGAGATTGTTAATTTATGAAGCCTTTTTCAAGATCCGACAGAGTTGGCGGTGAGATTCAAAGGAAATTGTCGGATATTCTTCAAAAGGAAGTGAAAGACCCCCGTCTGGAAATGGCTACTGTTACCGATGTTTCCATGTCCAGTGATCTTAAAAGCGCAAGAATTTATTTTGCCATTCCAGATGGTAGAAAAAATAATGCTGTAAAAAAAGCCATAAAAGGTTTTGAAAGCGCTCATGGATACATCAAGCGGGTTCTTGCACGGGAACTGGGACTGCGTTATATGCCCAGGTTATCTTTTTTTTATGACGAGTCATTCGATTATGGCGCGAAAATCGATAGCATTCTAAACAGCGTAAAAAAAGATGAAGACTCTTTTTCAGATTATGTTCAGGGGGAAAACGAATCGTCGGATTTTTGATCTTCTGCCGAATTTCAGATGCTCTGGCAGACTCGAATACTTTGAATAGATCATGGAAAAGATAATCGCGCATTTGGAAAAAAGCGGGCGATTGCTCGTCGCTTCTCATGTAAAACCGGACGGTGATGCCCTTGGCTCACTTATCGCGGCCGGACTCTGTCTTGAGACCATGAACAAGCAGGTTACATTCTTCAATGAAAGCCCGATTCCGGCAGTGTATCGTTTCCTGCCGGGTGTGGACAGGATTACCGCTATACTCGAACCGGATAACCTATGCGGATATGATACTGCCCTGATTCTTGATTGCAGCGATCTTGACAGGGTGGGAGAACAAGCCTCCAGTTATATATCTCAAATCCCTGTTGTCATAAATGTTGATCATCATATTACTAACACCGAATTCGGTGATTTGCAATATATAGATATACGGGCCTGTGCAGCTTCCCAGATCGTTTATCACATGATAAAAAAAATGGGCGTTTCCATCAGCCAGGATATAGCAACATCAATTTATACCGGAATATTTACAGATACCGGCTCTTTCCGTTTTTCCAACACCAACAAGGCTGCTTTTGAAATCTGTGAAGAGATGGTAGAATTGGGGGTAGACCCCTACAATGTGGCAAGACATGTATATGGCCCCTATTCTCTGGCCAGAATCAAATTGTTGAACCTGGCTCTTGACACCATTGAAATATCTGCAAACGGTAAATTGTCTATGATGACTCTGACACGGGATATGCTCAATGAAACAGGAACAAGGCAGGAAGATGTTGATGGATTAATCAATTATGCCAGGCGCATCGAAGATGTCAAAGTTGCTGTATTAATCCAGGAAGCCATATGCTGGAGAAGCGGCAGACAGCAGGAAAGTAAAAAAAAGAAGCATAATTATCATGTCAGTCTTCGTTCCGATGGCAGCGTTGATGTTGCATCCATAGCGGCTGTTTACGGAGGAGGCGGACATTTGACGGCCGCAGGTTTCAATTTCGATTCGAGTATTACGGATTTAAAAGACGGAATGCTCACTTTGGCAAACAAGATATGATTGGATATTATGATAAAAAATGATGGCGGTATATTTATAATTGACAAGCCGGAAAAAATAAGTTCCGCTGCTGTAGTGTCTCATGTCAAAAGAATACCAGGAGTTAAAAAAGCAGGGCATACCGGAACCCTGGACCCATTTGCAACAGGTGTAATGGTGGTGTGTGTCAACCAGGCAACCCGTCTGGCCCAATTTTTTTTACACGATTCAAAAACATATGAAGGAGTTATGGAACTGGGCATCGAAACAGATACCCAGGATATCACTGGCAGTGTTATTTCACGGATCGATATTGACTCTTCCAGTGCCGATCTCAGCCCGGACAGTTTCAGCCCGGCCAGCTTGAGTTCGGAGCATATCGAATCGGTATTCAGCGGATTTAAAGGTAAAATCAGCCAGATTCCGCCTGTTTATTCGGCTTTAAAGCATAATGGCGTGCCTTTGTACAAGCTGGCCAGACAGGGAAAACCGGTTGAAAAACCGCCTCGAACAGTTACAATTCACAGTTTGCACATCATAAAAATTGAATTGCCTGAAATTCGGTTCGAAGTTTCTTGTTCATCAGGGACTTATATTCGGACACTGGCCTCGGATATAGGAAAAAAGCTCGGATGCGGCGGATGCTTGAAAAAACTGAGAAGAACAGCCAGTTCAGGTTTCGATATTTCAGAGGCAATTTCTGTTGAAGAAATAAATGATCCGACAAAACGGGAAAAAATCGAAGAACGGCTTATTTCCATGCCAGAAGCTCTTCCCCATATTCCCGAAGCTACTGCGGACAAAGACCTTGCGTGCAGGATAATGGTCGGGATGCCAATAAAAAAACAGGACATCCTTTTTAACGTGGACGTAAGACCCTCTGGCGAGCTTGTGAAAGTCGTTGATGAGAACAGGCGTCTCCTTGCAGTTGTGAAGGAGAAAAAAAACAGCCCTGTTTATGATTATTGTTGTGTTTTTCCGGAATAAGGTGTTAGGGATATGAACTATGGGTCATAAAATTCCGGCATTGTTCCGGATTATAAAATCTGATTAAAAAGAGGAGGCAGATAGAAAGTGGTTTTTACAACAGAAGACAAAAAAGGATTAATCGAAAAATTCAAGCTGCACGCAGATGACACCGGTTCACCAGAGGTTCAGATAGGGCTTTTAACCCATCGAATTCTCTATCTTACGGAACATCTCAAGATACACAAGAAAGATCATCATTCCAGGAGAGGGCTCTTGATTATGGTTGGCCGCAGACGCAGGCTTTTAAATTACGTCAAGAGCAAAAATGTACAGCGTTACAGAAACATTATCGGAAATCTGGGATTGAGAAGATAAGAGTATTACCGGCGAATTATTTTCCGCCTGCCAAGTTTCTGGCAAGGTGGCAGCCGGTAATGACCGAAGTTTTATTTAACAGGCTTGGCATATGAGACCTTCGGACTTTACACAGTGTAAACCGGTTGCTGTTTTCAGTTGCTTAGTTTGCAGGAGATATAAATGGAATATATATTAAAGGCAGATATCGGGGGCAGACCCTTGACTATCAGCACCGGAAAAGTAGCTAAACAGGCTTCTGGTTCCGTTGTGGTACAGTACGGAGAAACCATCGTACTGGTTACGGTCGTGGGATCGAAGCAGGAAAAGGCAATCGATTTTCTGCCCCTGACTGTCGAATATCAGGAAAAAATATACGCAGCTGGCAGGATTCCCGGGAATTATTTCAGGCGTGAAATCGGACGTCCGAGCGAGAAAGAAACCTTGACAGCCCGTCTTATAGACCGGCCTTTAAGACCCCTTTTTGCTAAAGGGTATCGTTCGGAAACGCAGATTATTGCTACAGTCCTTTCCATGGACTACGAAAATGACCCTGATATCCTAGCCATGATCGGCGCATCCGCTGCCCTCGAAATATCGGACATCCCTTTTGAAGGGCCTATTGCCGGAATTCGAGTAGGACGCATTGACGGAAAACTGGTAGCGAATCCGACCCTCAGCCAGATCGAACAATGTGATATAAACGTCATTATTGCGGGATCTAAAACTGGTGTGGTAATGGTTGAAGGCGGCGGAAATATGGTCAGCGAAAAAGAGATGCTGGATGCTATCTTTTTCGGACATGAGTCCATCCAGCCCATTATCGATATTCAGCTTCAGCTCAAGGAAAAAGCAGGACTGGCCAAACGAGCTGTCAATGTTATCGAACAGAATGAGGAGCTGGTAAAACTTATAGAGACCCGTGCAACCGAACAATTGAAAGAATGTCTTGTTGTTCCCGGCAAAATGGATCGAGGCAAGGCCATAAGCGAACTCAAATCAGAGATCGTGGAAGGGCTTGGCGAAGAATATGATGGCATGACAGACGATGCCAAAAATATTTTCGGCGCTCTGAAAAAACAACTTTGCCGTGACATGATTTTAAAGGACGGACGCCGCATTGACAATCGTAAATTCGATGAGGTACGACCTATCACCTGTGAAGCCGGAATTCTCCCAAGACCCCACGGAAGCGCTCTTTTTACACGGGGTGAAACACAGGTTCTCGGTGTTTTGACCATCGGCTCCGGCCAGGACGAACAAAGAATAGAGACTTTGAGCGGAGAAGAACACAAGCAGTTCATGCTCCACTATAATTTCCCGCCTTATTCAGTAGGGGAAACAAAACGTATGGGCGGTCCGAGCCGCAGAGATATCGGCCACGGCGGACTAGCCGCGCGAGCCATTGAAAAAGTTCTGCCTCCCAAAGAAGAATTCGACTATACCATCCGTCTGGTTTCAGAAGTCATGGAATCGAACGGATCATCATCTATGGGTACGATCTGCTCCGGTATTTTAGCTCTTATGGACGGTGGTATTCCGATTACCGACCCTGTTTCAGGTATTGCTATGGGGCTTGTAAAAGAAGATGATCAGGTTGCGATTCTGACCGATATTCTTGGTGATGAAGATCATTTCGGTGATATGGATTTCAAGGTGGCAGGAACAAAAAATGGAATCACCGCTCTTCAAATGGATATCAAAATCAAAGAATTGAGCAAAGATATCCTCACAAAAGCTCTTGAGCAGGCCAAAGCAGGCAGACTCCATATTCTGGACAAAATGCTCGAAACTTTACAAGAGTCCAGAGATGAAATATCTCCTTATGCTCCTAAAATTATATCTATCAAGGTCAATCCTGACAAGATCCGTGATATAATCGGGCCTGGTGGAAAAATGATCAGGTCTATCCAGTCAGAGACAAATACCAAAATCGAGATTGATGATTCGGGCATGGTCAAGATTGCAGCAGCTTCACAGGAAGAATCTGATGCAGCAAAAGCCAGAATAGATGAATTGACTATGGTACCTGAAGCTGGAGCTATTTATAAAGGCAAGGTAGTGAAAACTACAGATTTCGGAGCCTTTGTCCAGTTGGTTCCCGGAACAGACGGCCTCGTTCATATCTCCCAGTTGTCACATCAGCGGGTCAAAAAGGTTACCGATGTGGTTAACGAAGGTGATGAAATAAGCGTAAAAGTTCTTGAAATTGGAAGGGATGGAAAAATTCGCCTCAGCCTGAAGGCTGTTACGGAAAAATAAAATATATGGAATTTCCTGCTAATAAAACGGTTTTAAAAAACGGGGTCCGCATTCTCAGTGTGAAGATGCCCCACCTTCGCTCAGTTTCTATGGGGGTTTGGGTAAATGTAGGTGCAAGGGATGAAGCGGCCTCTGAAAACGGGCTTTCCCATTTTATTGAACACATGATTTTTAAGGGAACCCACAAAAGGACCGCTTTTGAAATCGCAAAGGAATTTGACCTGATCGGGGGCCATACAAACGCTTTTACAGGTATGGAAACCACCTGCTATCATGCGAGGGTTCTTGATACTCATATGCCTGTCATGATTGATATTCTCAGCGATATCTTTTTGAATTCAGTATTTGATGACAAAGAGGTGGAGCGGGAAAGGCCGGTTATTTTTCACGAGATCGATATGGTGGAAGATTCTCCTGAAGATTACATCCATGTTCTGTCGGAAAGAGCTTTCTGGGGAGAAAATTCCCTTGGTCGGTCAATTCTCGGAACCCAGGAAAATGTTGTCCGATTCGATTCGAATATTATCAAGAATTTTTTCCACCGTTTTTATCAGCCGGACAGAGTCGTTATTGCTATTGCCGGCAACGTGGATCATGAGAACTTCGTCGATTTGATAGGACCTGCATTTGAATCCATAAAATCGGGAAATCCAACCCCCGAACGAGTCACTCCCAAAGGCTGTTCTCTGGTAGAGCTGCATGACAAGAGTATCGAACAGGTACATATCAGCCTGGAAACCACAGGGCTGGCTGTCGGTGATCCTCGACGTTATGCACTCTCCATTCTGAATACAATATTCGGAGGGAACATGAGTTCAAGGCTGTTTCAGGAAATTCGCGAGAAAAAAAGCCTTGCATATACAGTTTATTCTTTTATGGCAACATACGGGGATACTGGTATGTGGGGCGCATATGCCGGGGTTTCACCTGATAAGGCTAAAGAAGCTGTCAGCTTGATTATCAAAGAAATTCTCCGCATCAGAACGGAAAAAATCAGTTCAGTCGAACTTGATGATGCAAAGCAATACCTTACAGGTAATCTCTACCTGGCATCGGAAAGCGTAGATAATCAGATGGTCAGGCTGGCGCAGAATGAGATCCATTTTCATCAACAGCACAGGCTGGAACAGATAGTAAATAAAATCAATGCGGCCACAAGGGAAGACATCCTTGATCTTGCTGGTGATCTTTTCAAAGAAAACAGACCCACCCTTACCATGCTCGGGCCTGTTAAAGAAAAAAATGCATTTGATGATATGATGGCAGATTTCTAAAGCCAATGCTCACAAAGAGGCTATGCAGCTATTGAAGCGATTTTTAAATGAACAATGACTACCGCATCCAGTCCGAGTCTCCAACCATTCTGATATCCCGTATCAGACCGGATACGGATGCGGATATTCCTCTTCCCTGCTACATGACTGCCCATTCTTCTGGAATGGATCTTCATGCTGCTGTCAATCAACCAGTCAGCGTAGATCCCGGAAAAGTCTGCCTGATTCCCACAGGCTTTGCAATAGCTCTCTCCCCCGGATTTGAGGCCCAGATTCGTCCCAGGAGCGGCCTGGCCGTAAAATGTGGCATCGGCCTGATCAACTCACCAGGAACAATCGACGCTGATTACAGGGGAGAAGTAATGATTCCCCTGATAAATTTCGGAGAAAAAGAGTTTATAGTTCAAAGAAAAAGCAGGATCGCCCAGATGGTCATTCAATCGGTTTGCCGAATTCAATTCCAACTTGTCGATAAGCTCGATTCGACTGAAAGAAACGAAGGAGGTTTCGGACATACGGGAATATAAATTTTCAGCTGAATTGTCACATGAATCATTTATCAGTTCATATGATTTTACAGAAACTGGAAATATAACAGGCTGTCCATGAAATCAGGCAGTTCAAATTACAAGAAAGGCTATTTTATGAAAAGAAACCTTATCTTAAAAATTGTTGCAGGAATTGCCAGCCTTGTCTTTCTAAATAGCTGCATGTTTTTCAAATCTATTCAACCCTTCGAAACCGGTAATATCAGCGCAACCGCGCGTGTTCTTATCGCCGCTCAGGCCAGCGAGTTTAAAGAAAATATTTTAACTAAGATCGTAAATGGTTTTGAGAAAGAGCCTGTTTATATCAAAGTTATCGACATTCAAAAGCTGAAGAAGGAATCTGCTGAAAACTTTCAGGCCATAGTCATAATAAATACTTGTGTGGCATGGCGAATGAGTGCTGCTGCTGCTGACTTTATTAAAAAAACCAAAGAAAATCAAAAATATAGAGTGATTCTTTTTTCCACTGCGGATGATGAAAACTGGCTGCCCGAAAAAGCCGGGGTTGACGCTGTTACATCAGCATCAAGGCCAGAAAAGTCTAATCAGGTTGCAAATATCATAATAAAAAGAATTCGTATGCGAATTGAAAACCATCTTTAGAAACCGTTTTAAGCTATTTCTATGGTGTACTTATCATGAAAATTCTTGCTATCTTACACATCCTAACGAAAATAGTTTCAATCATGCTATCGCGATCAGCGCAGGGCGTGGTTAAAAAAGGTGGCATGCGTAGTCGATGAATATTTCCCGAGTTTATAAGATTCGGTACTCTTCATTTTTCGGCGCAATGTTGACACTTAAAACCTTTCTATAAAAAAAGGAGATTGATGATGACAGAAGATACAAGCGGAAAAGAGACATTTGAAGAATTCAGAAAGTCATTTTTCTATGGTGCAAGGCATGATCCTAACTTTAAACATATCAAAGAGTTTTCAGACAAAGATGGGGGGGATTTTTTTCAGATCCTGCTTCAAAAAATTGCCGCAGGATTTGACAGCGGCGATTTCAGCCAGATGAAAGACCATGTTCTTGAGTGGCAGTCCAAAGCCCACAGTGAGCAGAAAGGCTTTGAATATGAAGACGGTCCTTTTACCCGCCCGGAAAAACCGCTCTCCGAATCCCGCTTATCCCTTCTGACCTCCACCGGACATTTTATAGAAGGTCAAGATCCAGAACCTTTTGGAGTGAAAAATATGAGCCAGGAGGAAGCTGTCAGCCGAATTATGGAGTTTATCAAGGAAAAGCCAGCGCTTTCTGCCATCCCTAAAGATATTCCTGTGGAAAATCTCCGGGTTCGTCACGGCGGCTATGATATCAAAGGTGTACAGGCAGATCCGGATGTCGCCTTACCAATCCGCCGTCTTAGGGAACTTGAACAGGAAGGAATCATCGGGCAGCTAACAGAAAATGCCTACTCTTTTACAGGGGCCTGTTCTCAGAAGTATCTTTTGAAAAAAGCCGGCCCGGAATGGGCAAATCTATTAAAAGAGCAATCGACCGATGTAGCCCTGCTTGTTCCGGTCTGACCGGTATGCCACATGTCCGTGGGACATGTAGCCAGACTTCTGGAGGAATCAGGTATCCCCACAGTAGTCATTGCAGTCGCTTCATTTCGCAGACGCATGGAAATTATGAGCCTTCCCCGTGTTCTGTTGACACCCCATATGATGGGACGTCCATTAGGATATCCGGGAGATCACAAGCGCCAGCGGGAAGTTCTCCTGGCAGCCCTTGATCTGTTCAATACCGCTGAAAAGCCAAAAACGATTGTGGAATTGGACTGAAAGCAAAAAAATTGTCAGACAATGAGATTCTTTATAGGAAAGATACTAGTATCTACCCAATAGATTCTTGTCAAGAAGCTGGCTCATCGGAAAAAAGTTAAAAATATACTGTTAAAAATTTCTGAATCAGAATTTGCAGGATTAAAGAATGGACAGGATTAAAGAAAATTCTGATTCAGACAATCTATCGGAAAAAGTTAAAAGATATATGGTCAGGTGTTTAGCAGGGAGCTGTTACGTGTTTTAAATGTGTTATTGTACACTCTTCACTTCTTATTTATTAAATCTTTCAAAATATTCATCAATTTCACTTCGGAGTTCAATTCCTATACGTTCGAAACAACCTAGTAAATCATCATATGCACCTTTACCACCAAGAAAATCCCAAAACTCTTCAGCAACTTTTAATTCATTATCTAAATCAAGCATTCCAGCCATTGTCCAGCGACTATATGGTTTTGGGTCGTAAGGATTGTATGGTATTGCAATTATAGGTCATACCGTAAATGTTGATACTTGACAAAGTGCCAAAAACAGGTATATAATAAAACCAAAATTATAATGAAGGTTTTTTGTTGCCTTTCGAAAAGGTAAACATATATCGCATGGCAATACATTCGTTTACAGCATCATCAATAAGGAGTATTAATAAGTGTCCATAAGAGGCAAACGGTTATCGGCAGAAACCGAAGAGTTAGTTATTCGTTTGAAGCAGCATCATGATAAGGAACGAAAATCTGGAAAATTTATATCGACAAAAAGCCCTGCAGGCAGAACTGCGGAAGCTCTTGGGCTTGGTGTCGCTACGGTTAAACGTATCATGGCTCGGTATATCCAAAACGATGAAAAAATTGTTGTACGAACTTCACGAAGTCCTGGTCGACCACTTGGTGAAATCATAAAAAATACCCCTCAAACACATGTGAGACAATTCATACGAAAATGTAACTTAGATGGACAATATGTAAGCATAGAACGTGTTAGAAAATTTCTTGATTCAGAGTACGGTATTGTCATACCCCAAATGACGCTTTGGAGAGCGTTAAACCGTTGGGGAATCACACACGGTGAAGGACATAGGCGTGACAGTTTAAAAGAGCAGGAACATGTAATTTTAGCACGCCGGAGATACCTCAGGGAAAAGCGATTAAACCGTAATCATGATGGAACTTTAATACGCCCAGAAGTCTATTTGGACGAAACTTACATCAATAAAAATCACTCAAAACGTTCTACTTGGTATCCTAAAGAAGATGGTCCTTGGGTAAACAAGCCTTCTGGTGTTGGTCCTCGCTTGATAATTGTTCATGCCATCACGAATGATGGTTGGGTTGATAACGCTCAATTGGTATTCGAGGCCAAAAAGAGAACTGGTGACTATCATGGTCAAATGAATTGGGAAAATTTTTCTCGATGGTTTTGCACTCAATTATTGGATAATATTCCGGACAGATCGTTAATAATCCTTGATAATGCAGCTTATCACAATGTCCTTGATAATAAAACATACCCCAATAAGAGTTATACCAAAGAAAAATTAAGATATTGGCTTACTCAAAACAATTATCCATGGCGGGATGATATGCTTAAAGCGGAATTATTGGAGCTTTGCATCCGCCATGCTCCTGCGCCACAATTTTGTTTAGATCAACTTGCGGCTGAACATGATGTTAAAATATTACGTACTCCACCATACCATCCTGAGCTTCAGCCAATCGAAATTTGCTGGGCTATTGTTAAAAACTATATGGCTGAAAATTGTGATTTTACAATGAAGGGATTGCGAGATAGATTACCTGAAGCTTTTGCAACAGTAACTTCGGATACATGTAAAAAAATTATTGCGGGAGTTGTAGTGGAGGAAAAAAAATACTGGAAAGAAGATGAAGAACTTGATGAAATATTTCTTTCATCTGTAGGAATTTTTGAAGAAAATAAGGGTGTGGATCATTATCTTGACGGAGTGTAAAAAAAGCTGTCAAGTATTTTTTTAAGTATCAACATTTACGGTATGACCTATAGTGTATTAATTTTTGCTTTTGGATTTTCATATAAAATGGTTGCTGCCCATTCCAAAAGCGTTCGCTTAAATTCTTTAAAACCACCTTTATTTGGTTTGGCGGTTTTTATATCAAAAAGGTATATTTCACCGTCTTTACTTTCAAGATAGACATCTACCTTTGTAGGTTTAACTGTTCTCATTGCTCCTGTTTGGCAAACTCGCCTGATTATTTCAACTTCTTTTTGCTTATCAGGTTGTTTGTTGGCCGCGGTCAATCCATCCATAATTTTCTGAATTTCAAATTGTGCGTCAGTACTAATTTGTGTGCCAGATTTCATTTGAAGTTTTGCCACCTTAAATCTGCTTGAAGCCAACGATACGGCAACAGGTTCAAAAATTGTTGTACCAAAATTTGTATTCAGAGAATGTATAAATGAATAAAGAGCAAGTCTGTCTTTACCAAGTAATCTTGTATGAAAGGGCATTATCGCTGGTTCTGGATTGTAAGTGCTAAATTTATTTCTTAAACTATTTTTAATAGTATTTTCTACTAATTTTATTTGTTCTTTAGATAATGTCATTCCTATTTCTCCTTCAAATGAAAAATTATTTCTGCATATGCTGCTCTGGTTTTTTCAACCCGGTTTAATACAGGTCTTTTATACTCATTTACAATTTGCATATTTGTGAGTTCAGCAATTCGAGGATATAGACCATGTTTATCATTGGCTACCAAAAATACATCATAATTTTGTTTCAAAAATTGTTTACAATTATTCAAGACATCAGAAATTCCTTTGATATAAGATTTTCGAGCTTCTAATCCCTGACCTTTATATAAAGGGCCTATCTCAAGCTCGTCTCTTCTTTCAAAGCCGAATAAATCATAAGCATAGGCATGTTGTTCATGATAATTTATTAAACCGACATATGGCGGACTTGAAAAGATGCCGGCAATTTTGTTATTTTTTATCAATTCACTGAATTCAGGATTTTTTTTATCTAATTTATGGACAATATCAATAGTTCTGCTGTCTCCGACCAGGCACTTTTGGAAAGTATCAGTCCTAAGTTTATCAAATTGAATAATCCGTTTAATCGTATCTACAGTATATCTTTGCCACCAACTTAATATTGAAAACAGAGGTTTACATATTTTGCCATGTTTTTTGCAATAATAGGTTGAGGAAATCGGCTCTTTTAATGTTGCTAAATCAGCATGAGTAGTTGCACGGCAAGAACGGACAGTACGACTCAATACCAAGGCAAGGATTTTTTTTGTTTCTGTGTTTTTTATGGATTTTATATGGTTAAAGACAAAATCAATTTCATCTCTGACAACTTGCAGAAACCATTTATCCAGAAATGAATCATTTTTTTTTTGCTTCAATGAAATTTTGTAACTACCTATAAGGTTATAGTAAATATTCAAAAATTCATCTGATTTTTGTTTTCCGTATAGTTTTTCATTTATTTCCTTTTGTCTGACTTTATACTTAAAGTCAGGTGATGGAAAGAATTTGCCATTAAATACTTTTAGCTCATCTAATAATTTATTTTCAAAACTCACATTTTCTTTTTCTTTTTGAAATTTCTTAAGGCTTTGTGTGATTATATTAGCTGTTTTTTCGATATCATTGATGTCATATTTTCCAATTTTAACATTACTTATAAAAGCATTAAATGCAGAAACATCAAGTCCAACCGAATGTAATTTTAATTCACTTGCCTGAACAAGTGTTGTTCCGCTGCCGCAAAAAGGGTCTAAAATTATATCACCTGCCTTAAAAAATGATTTATTTTTAAACTTATCAGTATTCTGGTCTAAAAAATATTCAACCAACTGCGGAATAAATTTACCTTTATATGAATGCAGTCTGTGAACATGTTTTGTTGTTTCAGATTCTTTGTATTCAGAAAAGGAAAGATTCCAATTCAAATCATTTCCTAGCTGTTCTTTCCATCTGCTTTCTTTTGTCTCATGATGCGATTGGTAATATTTTTCTAAATCATGCCTGTTAACAAAAGCGTTTCCGTTACTTCCATTTTTAGGAATCCTTCCGTATTGAATTAAATATGATATATTTGAGGGTGTAACATTCTTACCTATATATTTTGATGCCCAAATACTTGCATCTTTTATTGTCATCAAATCTTCCATCTTTTTTCCTAAATTGGTTATGGTTAAGTTGTATTGTATATAATTTTTTTAACAGTTTCTTGTCAAATATACCACTATTCTACAACAATTTTGATAAAAAGCGCTACTGCTATTGCGATAAATAATCCTCCTGTCTTCGGAATTATGTCTATAAATATTCCAGAATGTCAAGCAGAAAATGTTGGATACTCAAGGCAATCGAATGGAGTATTTGGTATGTTTAGTTTTGATAACGCAAAATTGACCCACCCCTATGACCCTCTGATAGGGTGATTGAAATTTTTTCAATCAAAAAATTGGAGGAGCAAAGGAGGATGTTAAAAGTGAGTCAACAGGATTTTATCAGAACAGCACACAGGGTCTATGGTAAATCAATCAGGCAGTTAGCGAAAGAAACCGGTCATTCAAGGAACACAATCAGAAAAATGTTGAAAGGGGAATACGAGAGTTACAAAATACGGAACAATCAAGTTTATCCTGTACTGGGTAAATATGTTGAAATTATTGAGAAATGGTTAAAAAGTGATCTGCAAAATCCGAGAAAACAAAGACATACAGCCAGACGAGTTTATAGCCGCCTGGTAAATGAGTATGGCTTCACAGGCGCAGAATCAACAGTCCGTGTACATGTCAGGAAAGCGAGAATGAAGATTTCCAGATCTGATGATAAAGCCTTCATTCCTCTGTGTCCGCCAATTGGACAAGAAGCCGAAATTGATTGGGGAACGGCATCTGAAAGCTTCGCCAATTTGAATGAAAAGATACTGCAGGAGTGTTTGAACTACGGAAGCCATAGGATCTCCGGCAAAAAAAGGAGTGTCAGCGAAGATTTTGAAAATGAGAAGGAATTCCTGATTGCATTGCCTCCTTATCGTTATTCAAATATTCGGACTTTCAATGGAAAAGCCGATAAATACGCAACGGTTCGACTTATGATCGGCTGGGAGGTGAAATATGAAAGCGAGTGTTGAGGTGTTGCTGTCAGAAAATTTGAAACAACTCAAGCTGTCGACCATGCTTCGCAATCTGGAAAGCAGCATTCGTCAAGCTCAGGAAGGCAGATACGCATATGAGGATTTTTTGTTGAATCTGACCGAAATAGAGCTCCAGGTAAGAAGTGAAAATCGTGAAAAAAGGCGACTCAAGGATGCGAAATTTCCTTTGATGAAACCTATGGAGATGTTTGAAATAGAAAGTGCAGTGGGTATTGATGGCCGCTTGATCGGCGAGCTTGCAGGGTGTGAATTTATATCTAAATGCCGCAATGTGATTTTCTTTGGAAAAAGCGGTACAGGCAAAACACATTTGGCAACCGGTATAGGTATAGAGGTTTGCAAGAAGGGCTTCAGGACTCGTTTTGTAACCGGTTGTGGATTGAGTAACGGCTACAGGCTGAAGGAAAGTCTTGCAATGAGAGGGAAAGCATCTCGGTTAGGTAAAAAGTTAGGTAAAGACAATGATAAAAGCATAGAGCCAGGTAAAAAGTTAGGTAAAAAATCAGGGAGGGCTGAAAATGCTTAAATTGCAATCTGACCCATTTCAATACATGGTTGAACACCGTAAAATTATTATTGAAATCCTTGACCAGTCATCAACGCTGAAAAACGCCTGGAATATGTTGGTGGAAAGTTTGCCTGCGATTGGAGAAGTTACAAAATTCAATACGTTCAAAGGATACGTCAGGATACTGAAAGTTATTGATGGGCAACTTTCTGAATTGACTAGTGAAAACATAAGCATAAGGAAGGAGTTAGGTAAGGTTAGGTAAGAAAATGAGGTTCTGAAAGAGAGGTTAGGTAAAGTTAGGTATAAAAGCGATAAATTTGAGGAAGAATTAACAAAGGCCAAGAAAGAGTTGAATGGCATTGCAAGCAAACAAAACGCAACTGCTGAATTGAAAAACTCCGCTGTGGAGGTATCCTCAGATCACGAGAAAGTGGATACTTTCGCTGATCAGTCCGCTGCATTATCTGACCATGAAAAAAAATGTGTTCCCAAAAATGGCTCTGATCAGTTTGGCAGGAACACTTTGTCATTCATTTTTTTTTTTGATTTGTTTAAATAATTTATCGACAGTATATTCTTTTTGCCATTCATCTCTATCTGTTGTATAATTACCATACCCTTTATCAAATTGCTGCATAAACCTGATTAGGTTAGTTACCCCCAAATTTTTTTGTAAAACTAAAAAAGCTGTTTTCTGTATCTCGTAAACTGTCTGATAATTTTCTGTATTCATTACAAAACCTCGTTTAACCATTTTAGTGGATTATTTATCTGAATGTTCAAACCACTTAACCGTTCTGCTTTTTTTATAAAACGATCATCAGTTGTCAGCAAAATATCGGCATTGTTTTCAGCACAGGCCAAATGCATAGCATCAAATGCCTGTATCCCTGATATTTCAAATTCTTTAGCTCTATCTTTTATAGCATCAGTGAGTTTTATGTTTATTCGGGCTAAATCATTTATACCATACAAATTATTACGTCTTTGTTCATCCGGTGTATTATCTATCTCAAATTTAAGAACATCACTGGTGGCAAGAGACCCATATCCCTTCCTCTAAAAAGCTCAATATCGTCTTTATTGCCTCAAATTCCAGACGAATACGCGGATAAGCCTGATCATCAAAAGGTCGGTTTAAACAACAATTATCCATATATTTTCATAGTCATCAATTATGATATATCATCTGTATATTGTGATAATGGCAACCATTCCGTCTTCATGTCAGAGATAATAATCATACATATGCCCACTCTGGATATCAAGTTGAAAATACAAGCCAATTGATCAGTTGTGCGGACGTTCCCACGCAAAGCGCGGAAACGCCCGACAGTTTCAAAGAAGGGGTTTTACATAACAGACGAAAAGAAACTCGCCTTAAAAAATTCCCGGTTCAAACGGGCTATATTAGTTATGGAAATTTCTTTCGGACACTCAGCCTCGCACTCTCTTTCGTTACCGCAATTACCGAAACCGAGTCTGTCCATTTCACGGACCATGGAAATTGCCCGCATGGCGGCTTCCGGCTTGCCCTGGGGAAGGAGTCCGAGATGGGACACTTTGGCTCCGACAAAGAGCATGGCTGATGCGTTCGGACATGATGCCACACATGCGCCGCATCCGATACATGCTGCCGCGTCCATTGATTTTTCGGCTATTTCCTGGGGGATGGGTACGGCGTTGCCGTCCGGGCAGCCTCCGGCATTTGCGGAAATGTAGCCGGCTGTCTGTATCAGCTTGTCAAGAGGTGATCTGTCCACGACCAGATCTTTTATAACCTTGAATGCCCTTGCCCGCCAGGGTTCTATGGCTATGGTGTCTCCGTCTGAAAAATGGCGCATATGAAGCTGGCAGAGAGTGGTGCCTTTTTCCGGGCCGTGAGGGCGGCCGTTTATTACTGTGCCGCACATGCCGCAGATGCCTTCCCGGCAGTCGTGGTCAAAGGCTATCGGTTCTTTTCCTTCGATTGTCAACTTTTCGTTTACGACATCCAGCATTTCCAGAAAGGAACTGTCTGTTGATATATCCGAAGCCCGGTATTCTTCGAAACGGCCTTTATCTTTCGGGCCGTTTTGACGCCAGACTTTGAGGTTCAGATTGATGGTCTTTGCTGTTGTCACTTGTAACTCCTTTGTGTTAATTTGACGTTTTCAAAAACCAGGGGTTCCTTGATAAATTCGGGGTCCTGATCATCTCCTTTATATTCCCATGCCGACACATGACAGAAATTTTCATCATCCCGAAGGGCTTCATTTTCCTCTGTCTGAAAGGCATCGTTGAAATGGCCTCCGCAGGATTCTCTTCTTGCCAGAGCGTCTGTGATCATGATTTCGGCAAATTCCAGAAAATCAGCCACGCGGCCCGCACGTTCCAGGCTCTGGTTGAAATCTTTGTCTGCCCCGGGAATCAGAACATTTTCCCAGAATTCGGCCTTGAGTGCCCGAATTTTTTCTTTTGCCATAGCCAGGTCTTTATCATTTCTGGCCATACCGCAATTATCCCACATCAGGCCGCCGAGTTCCCGGTGAAAATCGTCCGCTGTTCTCTTGCCTTTGATGGAGAGCAGTTTGTCGATGCGTTCCTGTGCCTGTTTTGTATGATCGGTAAAAGCTGGATGCTGGTCGGTCACTTCGTCCAGAGATTCTCCTGCCAGGTAGCCGCCTATAGTATAAGGAATGACGAAATAACCGTCGGCAAGACCCTGCATGAGAGCGCTGGCTCCCAGCCTGTTTGCGCCATGATCCGAGAAATTGGCTTCTCCCAGCACGAAAAGACCTTCTACGCTGCTCATGAGATTGTAATCAACCCAGAGACCGCCCATAGTATAATGGACAGCAGGATAGATCATCATGGGTGTTTCATAGGGATTCTGATCCGTAATTTTTTCATACATCTGGAAAAGATTGCCGTATTTACTTTTGATCAAATCTTTGCCGTCGCGTCTGATAGCGTCTGCAAAATCAAGATAGACCGCAAGCTGAGTATCTCCTACGCCTTTTCCTGCATCGCATTGTTCCTTGGCGTTTCTGGATGCCACATCCCTGGGTACGAGGTTGCCAAAGCTTGGATATTTGCGTTCGAGGTAATAATCTCGATCCGAATCTGGAATATCGGCTGGCGCTCGTTTATCCTTGGGATCTTTTGGAACCCAGACTCTGCCATCGTTTCTCAGACTTTCGCTCATCAGGGTGAGTTTTGACTGGTAATCCCCGTGAACCGGGATACAGGTCGGGTGAATCTGTGTGAAACAGGGGTTTGCGAAAACAGCGCCTCTTTTATAAGCCCTGTATGCTGCTGTGACATTGGATGCCATTGCATTTGTTGACAGGAAGAAAACATTTCCATATCCACCGGTAGCAAGAACTACGGCATGGGCTGAATGGCTTTCGATCTTACCTGTGACAAGATCCCTTACAATTATTCCACGGGCTTTTCCGTTGACGATTACAAGGTCGAGCATTTCCCGGCGGGGATACATCTTGACTTTGCCCGCGCCGATCTGTCTTGACAATGCACTGTATGCCCCGAGGAGCAGCTGCTGTCCTGTCTGGCCCCTTGCATAAAAAGTTCTGGAAACCTGGGCACCGCCAAAGGAGCGGTTGGACAGAAGTCCGCCGTAATCACGGGCAAAAGGCACTCCCTGAGCTACGCACTGGTCGATAATATTGGTGCTTTCCTGGGCAAGACGATGGACATTGGCTTCTCTGGCCCTGAAATCTCCGCCTTTTACGGTATCGTAAAAAAGACGCCAGACGCTGTCGCCGTCGTTCTGGTAATTCTTGGCTGCATTGATTCCACCCTGGGCCGCAATGCTGTGCGCGCGGCGCGGGCTGTCCTGAATACAGAAATTTTTGACATTATATCCCAGTTCGGCAAGGGTAGCGGCTGCGGAACCGCCAGCAAGGCCAGTACCCACAACGATGATATCGTATTTTCTCTTATTGGCCGGGTTGACCAGCTTCAGTTCAAAACGATGCCTGTCCCATTTGTCCTGAAGGGGTCCACCTGGTATTTTTGCGTCAAGCTGCATATTGGCCTCCTTACACTATAAAGGAAATGTAGATCGGAATGAAACCAAATCCGACTCCGAAAACGATGCTCAGTACAGTCGAAAGCCCTGTAATAAACGGGGTATATTTAGGATGTTCAAATCCTATGGTCTGAAAAAGACTCCAGAAACCGTGGCTGATATGAATTGCAACGACAACCATGGACGCGACATAGAACATCACGTACAGCGGATTTGAAAATGCGTTGGTCACTATATCATAGATCGTTGTGTTTGTTTTATCGACAAAATGAAAATTGAGAAGATGGGTTATTATAAAAATCAGCATGAAAAGCCCTGTATAAGGCATGCTGAAAGAACCTATGGTGCGGCCCCCGCCGGTCTTGTTTACGGCATACCTGACAGGCCTGGCCTTCAGGTTTTCCAGAAACAGGAAAGTACCTGTTATTATGTGAATGAGCGCGAAAAAAAGCAGGCCGAATTCTGAAATATTGATCAGAAATCCCAAAGAATGCAGATGTTCGGCATATGAGTTGAAAAGATCGCCCCCGCCATAGAGTGTGAGGTTTCCTGCAAGGTGGACTACAAGAAACAGAACAAAGCACAGGCCGGTCAGTGCCATCAGCAATTTTTTGCCGATGGAACTTCCAAAGCTGCTGGTGAACCAGTTCATCTTTGCCTCCGAAAAAATAATGGTGAAAAGAAATTTGACAGCCACTAAACCAAATTCATTAACTTATTGGTTTCCATTATCCCTGTCAATGATATTTTTCCTCCACCACTCATCCCACTGGGTATCTATAATAGTTTCAGATAGTTTCTTGCCTGTATCCGTTTTCAGCCTCGAAATTACGGCAGTAAGCCACGCTTTCGGCGGATCATACCCGATATCTGCCAATGCCTTTAATTCAAGAACAAAAGAGAGCTGATCCGCGTCATGAGCCAGCCGGGCCTCTTTTGTTTCTCCCTGGTTAAATTCATCTATCAGGTCAGCAAAGAGCTGTCCAAAGGGAAGAGTTCTGCTCAAATCCTTGACAGCTTTTTCTTCGTTGGCAGTTACATATTCTTTCTGAACATAATTGAGATCCCCGGTTCTGGCTTCAGGCAGGTCATGAACCAGGCACATGGAAGTCAGGCGCTGCTCATTGATGTCGGTTTCCATCCGAGCCATGACAAAAGCGATAAAGGTTGTCATGAAGGAATGCTCGGCAACAGTTTCATTACCCGCACCAAGAAAAGCGTATCCAGAACGGGGCAGTTCTTTGAGTTTTCTGGCCTCAAACAAAAGATTGGCGATAGATTTCATAAAATACCTTAAATTTTTGACTGTTGATAAAATGTGAATTAAAGCCTCAGGATATATGTGTTTCATGTCGGGTACGCAAGTAATTTCCTTGACACTTCACTAAAGAATGGTTTATTTTCTTGAGGTTAATGAGCTTGTATCTATGATGGATTGATTGTACCATTCATGGTGCTGGCAGAAGATGCCGGACATGGTTGTCATGTCCTTATTTATTGAGTATGTTTTTTATTAGACTTTTAAAACAGGCGGATTCGATCAATGGGGCCTTCAGGAATAGATATCGTTCAGATGATACACGGCGCTGGACCGGTGGTGAAACTTGTACTCTTTCTGCTTTTTTCTTTTTCGGTAGCCTCGTGGGCTATCATATTCATCAAATTCTGGTACATCCGAAAAGCTTTTAAAGAATCTGATTATTTTACCGATGTTTTCTGGGAAAGCCGGGATTTTGATGTGGCATTCGAAGAAGCGGAAGAATTTCATGGAAGCCCCATTGCAAGAATTTTCTGTATAGGTTACAATGAACTCAAAAAAATCGGCCATAGGGAACCGGGCAATAATGGAGGCGAGTCCCTGCAAGGCAGATTCGCAGGAATCGATAATGTCAAAAGAGCTATGAGAAGGGCCATCAATGTAGAAATTACCAGGATGACTCATATGGTGCCTTTTCTGGCAACCACGGGTAACACAACACCTTTTATAGGGCTTTTCGGCACTGTGTGGGGAATCATGAACACATTTCATGCGATAGGTGTGACCCAGTCCGCTTCCCTTGCTGCGGTCGGACCCGGTATCTCAGAGGCTCTGGTTGCAACTGCCGCTGGCCTGGCTGTGGCTATTCCGGCTGTTATCGCCTTTAATCATTTCATGCAGAAAATAAGGGTGTTCGATTCCGAACTTCAGAGTTTTTATGCTGACTTTCTCAATATCATTGAGCGTGAAATCATTGACGGTGCCAGGGGAAACAAATAATGGCATTCAAAAGCGGTAATGATCAATATATGTCGGAAATCAATGTCACTCCATTTGTGGATGTGATGCTGGTACTTCTTATCATTTTTATGGTTACAGCCCCCATGATGACAGAAGGAGTTGATGTCAACCTGCCCCAGGCTTCGGCCAAACCGCTGCCTGTGGAAAATGATCAATTGATCATATCTATTGATAAAGACAGAAAAATTTTTATAGGCAAATTTGAGGCAGAACCTGATACTTTTCAGGAGCAATTGAAAAAAATCCTTCAGAATCGTGAAGATAAATCAGTATATCTGAAGGGTGACAAGGATATCCCTTACGGAATAGTGGCGAAGGTGATGTCCGAAATCAAGGAGGCAGGCGTAGCGAAACTCGGGATGATCACTACACCTTCAAGTTTAACCGGTCCCGATGGAGATAAAACTCCGTAAGTGAAAAAAAGAAAGACCTGGCGGAAATTTCATGCAGGAAAATACCTATCTTATGCAGGGGATGGATAACGAATTTCGTCCGATGACCATAACAATGGTCATCTCTATGGTCTGCCACGTTTTGCTGGCAGCTATTCTCATATACGCGCCGATTTCAAGACAGCAGCCGGATTTTGCCATGCCTTCGGTGATTCATGTAAGCATGGTAACCCTGGCAGAAACCGAACCTGAAATCGAAGCAGTGCCTGAACCCGTGATTCCAGATGATCTCGAATCATTGGCAGTTTCGGCTCCTGAAGATTTTCCCGAAGATGAGCCTGTCAAACCAGAACCTGTTCCGGAACCTGAGCCTGTGAAAGATACACCAGATCCAGATGTTATTCCCGAACCCGTCAAACCTGAGCCTGTCAAACCTGAACCCGTCAAGCCTGAACCTGAAAAACCTGAACCCGTCAAGCCCAGACCTGAAAAAACGGAACCGGTTGCGAAAAAGATCGTTGACAATAAAAAAGTGGTTCCCAGAAAAAAGAGGCCCAGATTTAAAAAGCCGGCAAAAATTATTGCAGACACAAAACTGGTAAAACCAAGAGGTCCGTCAAGAGAAGAAATCATTAAAAATGCCATAGCCAATATAAGAAAAGATGTAAAGGCTGCGTCAGGAAACAACGATGGACTGGCAGGACCCGGCCTTGCAGGAAAAGAGGCATCTGCACTGCTCAACGTTTACCAGGTCAATCTTGCTGTCCGTGTGGAACGAAACTGGGCATTTTCCACCCAGATGGCTGGAGATGATAAAGATCTGGAAGGAATAATCGGGTTCAGTGTAATGCCGAGCGGTCAGTTGAAAAATATATGGTTTGAAAAAAAATCGGGCAATTCTTATATGGATGAATCCATACGCAAGGCAGTGGTTAAGTCCAATCCTTTTCAGGCTCATCCAAGAGGTCTTTTCAAACCTCATGTGGAAGTTTATTTAAGGTATACGCCCAAAGGGCTTAACAAATAATCTATAACTGGAATAAAATCCTTACAGGGTGATTATGAAAAAAAATACGATTATAATTACGGGGACTGCAATCTTTTTTTTCCTGTTCTGCTTTCCTTTTTTTGCAATGTCAGCTGGAAAAAACGTAATCACTATCAATCCGTTTTTACGGAAAATGCCCATTGCCGTGCCACACTTCAAGTCTGTTCCAGACAATGCCGAACTTTCTGAAAACTGCGCTGCCATTCTTTCTGATACTCTTGAATTTACGGGATATTTCAAGATTCTCAAACAGGCAGCTTTTCCAGATTCGCCTCATATAACCGGAAAAATCGATTCTGTTGCCGATTTCGGGCAATGGACAGCAATCGGAGCGGATTATCTGATTACCGGAGGTATTAAAACCAATGGTAAACTGTTTGAAATGGAATTGCGGCTTTTCGATACAGTAAAACAGACAATGCTGATTGGAAAACGTTACAAGGGCTGGACCGTGGATCGGGAAAAAACCATCAGGCGTTTTTGCAGTGAAGTGATTCATCACCTGACCGGATCATGGGGCTTTTTCGATTCCAGAATCGCTTTTGTTTCAAACGGAACAGGTAATAAGGAAATCTATACCTGTGATTTTAACGGAAAAAGCATCAAAAAATTCACTACACACAAAAGCATTACTCTGACTCCTTCATGGTCATCTGATGCAAAATGGCTGGCATATACATCTTATGCAAAAGGCAATCCTGATATTTATATCAAAAAATTAAGGGACAAATATGGCTCGGTTTTTTCGAGAAATGGTACGAATGCAACACCCGCATGGGTTCCGGGAAAATTCATGCTGGCTGCCTCCCTTTCTTTTTCAGGAGATCAGGATATTTATCTTTTGACAGGAAAAGGAAAACTGGGAAAAAGGCTTACCCGAAAGTGGGGTATTGATACATCACCTGCCTTTTCTCCAGATGGAACGAAAATGGCTTTTGTATCCAGTCGAGCCGGTTCTCCCCAGATTTATATTTATGATATGAGATCAGGCAAAGTTGAAAGGTTGACATTCGATGGTCGATATAATACACAGCCAGACTGGTCGCCCAAAGGAAACGAGATTGTATATTCTGCACTCAATCGCAGTCGGATCGACATTTGTGTGATCGGAGTCAATGGCAGGAATATGCGTAAATTAACCAGAAACAGTGGAAAAAACGAATCACCTTCATGGGCGCCGGATGGCAGCATGATTGTTTTCAGTTCAAACCGCGAAGGCCCGAATAGAATATATATCATGACCGCGTTTGGTACTGATCAGCGGCGGTTGCTGGTTTTACCTGGTCAACAATCCAGTCCGGCATGGTCACCGAGGTTGGTTCAAAAAATATCTGACTGAAAGTTTTTTTTGAAAAATCAAGGAGGAAGAATGCAGGGAAAATTTATGAGAAGTCTGGTTTTTTTGTTGGTTATTGTGGGGTTTATGTTTATGACCTCGTGTACGCCAAAAAAAATTAAAGTTGGCGGTGAAGAACAACCAGGAACGTCCGAATCGGAAATTATCACACCGAACCAGAAGTCTTCGACAGATAATGACAGCAAAGATTACTATGTAAAACCAGATACGAGCAATGATGAGAGGCTCAAAGCTGAAGCTGAACGCAGGCGTCGGAAAGAACAGGAAATGGCCAGGCGAGAGGGCAAATATACAGAGGCAAAAGAAGCTTTTACTGGTAACATAATCTATTTCGATTATGACAGCGCTGCTTTGCGACCTGACACTATTGCATTATTGAATGGGAAAGTTGATTTTTTGAATCAATATCCAGGTGAAAAAATTTTGATCGAAGGGCATTGTGATGGACAGGGAACAAGTGAATACAACCTTGCTCTCGGTGATCGGCGTGCCAGAAGTGTCAAGGCATTTTTCATCAATAACGGAATTGCCAATGCCAGAATCCGCATCATAAGCTATGGTGAAGAAAAGCCTGCTGTGGATGGCAATGACGAGGCCGCATGGTCAAAAAACCGTAGGGCAGAATTTGTCATAAAATAAAAAATCTGAGTTATAAAAATGTCCGTTCTTTGCAGAACGGGCTTGTAAATACCATCGGGTATGGGCAAACATGCCGATACCTCAACTAAAACCTTGAAACAACAAAGAAGATATTGCCATGAGAGCCATAGTACTATTTCTTCCATGCATTTTTTTTCTCACTTGTTTTGCAGGATGCGCCACACAGGAAAATCTGGACGCACTCTATTCACATATCATACAGCTTGAACAGCAGAATAAAGAGCTTCAGAAAAAAAATGCAACGGCTGTAAAAGAAAGGCAGAGGATTTATTCCGAATTGCGGGATTATTCCAAAAACCGCTCAGAAAAAGATCAGAAATTCACAAGCCAGTCTGCTGGTCTGAGCGCTACTTTTGAAAAAATCAGAGAAGACATTCAGCGTCTGAATGGAAAAATAGAGGAAAACGGTCATCGGATAGGCATTGTCGGTGGTACTGTTAAAACTCTTGAACAGACCAACGAAAAACGCCTGAAAAAGCTGGAACAATATTTGAATTTTGAAGGCCCTGGAGCAGCTCAAGGGGGAAGATTCACGCCAGGCTCGTCTTCTTCTACATCCAAAAAAAAGACAAAGGATAAAAACGAAACAACTCTGTCCGATAAAGAATTGTATGAGCTTGCCAGGAAAGCGTATAATGAAGGTGATGATCAACGGGCTATGGATGGATTCAGTTTGCTTGAAAAAGAATATCCCCGTTCCCAGTATGCGGATAACGCAAAATACTGGATCGGTCAGATATATTACAGAAAACTGGACTATAAGCAGGCGATACTCAACTATCAGGAAGTTATCGAAAAATATCCTAACGGCAACAAGGCTCCTGCCGCCATGCTTCAACAGGCTTACTCCTTTTTTAATCTGGGAAAAAAGCAGCACGCTCGTATTCTTTTGCAGGATTTGATAAAAAAATATCCAAATTCCGAAGATGCCAGAGAAGCTAAAAAAAAGCTTGGGATGCTCAAATAGAATTTTGTTGACGACTGTTGTAATATGCCCGGAATTATAGGCATTGATCCTGGACTTGCCGCAACTGGAATCGGTCTTGTCAGGGGCCAGAGAGGTCTGGTGTCGAAATTTTCCTTTGGTTGTATCCGCACCGAAGCAAAAGATCCTCTGCCGGAAAGGCTTGACCGGATATTTACACGCCTGACCGGTGTACTTGCTGATGAGAAGCCAGATTTAATGGTCGTAGAAGATATTTTTTCTCTGGACAGGTATCCCAAATCGGGAATACTGCTGGGTAAGGTTGCGGGAATAATTCTTCTGGCCGGTTTCAGATATGGGATTCCAGTAAAAGAAATTCAGGTTCGAGAAGCCAAACAGGTCTTGACCGGTAACGGAAATGCCACAAAGCAACAGCTAGAAAAATCGGTTCGGCATCAGCTCAAATTGTCGAACCCTATTCGGCCGTATCATGCGTCAGACGCTTTGGCTCTGGCTTTGATCGGCCTTTTTCGTTATACAATTTAAGGGACAGCAATAGATTTTTGCAAATTTTATTATGATAGCATATATTGAAGGAAAACTTTTTAAAAAAGAAGAAGAGCGTATTTTATTGCTGGCCAATCAGGTGGGATATGAAATCCTGACACCTGCCATAGTCATGGAGTCAATAAAATCAAAATCTGTGGGAGATCAGATATCTCTATATATTTATTATCATCAGACAGACCGGCAGCCCAAACCAGTACTCATAGGATTTACAAAAGAGTTGGAAAAAGAATTTTTCTTAAAATTCATTACTGTAGCCGATATCGGCCCTCTCAAGGCGGTTAAAGCCATGAATCTGCCGATAAACGAGATTGCAGAAGCTATTGAATCAAAGGACGCTGCAAAACTTAAAGGCTTGAAGGGAATTGGTGCCAGAACCGCTCAGAAAATAATAGCATCTTTATGTGGAAAACTTGATAAATATGTTATGGGCGAGAATATCAATGAAGCAAAGGGAAGCAGTGCAATATCAATCGGAGATTTTTCACAACAGGTACTTGATGTGCTGGTGGAAAAATTTGGACACAAAGCGTCGGAAGCAAAGCAGATGATTCGTGAAGCCTTTGCTCGAAACAAGGCTGTTTCCACTCCTGAAGAACTGTTCGATGAAATTTTCAAATCCGGCAGGTCCGTATGAAAAACGATGTATTGACATATTCATCCGAAGAAGAAACTCAGATTCTATCTAAGGACTTACAGCCCGAAGATCAAGAACCTCAGTTTTTATCCCTTCGGCCAACCATGTTTTCCGATTATGTGGGACAGGATGAAGTGACCACGTCGTTGAAAATAGCCATTGAAGCAGCCCTGATGCGGGAAGAACCTCTGGAGCATGTATTGTTCCACGGCCCACCCGGACTTGGCAAGACAACGCTCGCCCACATAATAGCAAATGAAATGGGTACGAAACTGACCGTAACTTCAGGCCCTGCTCTTGAAAAAGGCGGGGATCTGGTGGGAATTTTGACTCACATGGGAGAAGGGGATGTTCTTTTTGTAGATGAAATTCACAGAACACCAAAGGCTGTGGAAGAGTTTTTATATCCTGCAATGGAGGATTTTGCAGTCGATATCGTGTTCGACAAGGGAGTTCATGCCAGGAGTCACAGGTATCGATTGAACAGATTTGCGCTTGTCGGGGCAACTACCCGTGTAGGTCTTTTATCAGCTCCTTTGAGAGACAGGTTTGGAATTTTCAGAAGCCTTGATTTTTACGATGTGAATGATCTGGTAAAAATCTGCAAACGATCCGCCGAATTATTGGATATACCCATAGATGATAAAGGTGCTGTCGAACTTGCACAAAGATCAAGGGGAACACCGAGGATCGCAAATCGGCTTTTGAAAAGAGTGAGAGATTTTTCCCAGGTACGCGCAGACGGTATAATCACAAAAGAAATTGTGATTCAGGCATTAGCCCTTGAAGGTGTAGATGAAAAAGGACTGACCAGCCTTGACAGGCGATACCTGCAAACCATTATAAATTTTTATAAAGGAGGCCCGGTAGGTATTGATGCCATTGCCGCAACATTGCAGGAAGAATCAGATACCCTGGTTGATGTGGTGGAACCCCATCTTTTAAAAATCGGCATGATTATCAGGACTCCGTCTGGAAGAAAGACGGCTGAATCCGCAAAAAAACATCTTGCCTGCATGGAAAAATAAAGATGGAAAAATAAAGATTGAGGGAAATGAGACCGTCTTCCTCTGAATGGAATAAGAAAGGAAATAAATTGTGATTCAAACCGTTTTGATCAGACTTTCGATAAAAGATATTGTTTCTGTTTTTCTTGTGTTATCACTAATGGTGCTTGTTCCCGGATATGTATTTTCGGATCAAACGGAAAAAACGGTTCAACCTGTCAAGGCAGACGAATCTGCAAAATTGCCAGAAGTAACAAAACCGGAAGAAGTAACAAAGCCAGAAGAAGTAACAAAATCGGAAGAAGTAACAAAGCCGGAAGAAATAACAAAGCTGGAAGAAATAACAAAGCTGGCCCCCGAAAACTCAGCGCAGTCGGAACAGGCTGTTCCGCCAGAAAAATCGATATATAAAGAAGAAATAAAACCACAACCTGTTGTGAAAAAAATTCCCAATTCGTTGATCTATATGGATACAGGCGATGAAAAAATCGAATATGTCCTTCTGGTGGAAAAACGGACCCAGACACTTTTTTTATATTCTTTTGATAATCGTGATTTCAAAGAAATAGTTCGATTCCGATGCTCCACCGGGAAAAAAGCAGGGGATAAAACCAGAAAAGGAGATCAGCGGACTCCAGAAGGCGTATATTTCTTCAAAAAAATTCATGAAAAGAAACACTTATCACCTATTTACGGAATCAGAGCTTTTACCACAGATTATCCTAATATAATAGATCGTCTGGCTAAAAAAACTGGCAGCAGCATCTGGCTGCATGGAACTAATAAAACACTTAAGGCTATGGATTCAAACGGGTGCGTGGCCCTGGAAGACAGCGATCTTGACGGCTTATCCTCTTACATAACTCTGGATCGTACTCCAATAATAGTGGTGGATGCAATTGAATATGACCAGTATGATTTTCAGGCAAAAAAAGAGATTTTTGACGTATTCGCGGAATTGAATCATGCCTTTCAAAGCGGCTCATATCATGACTGGCTTGACTTATTCCATCCTGATTATCTGCCTGATATTTCCTGGTGGCCAGAATGGAACAATATGAGAAAAAAACTATCTGAATCCGGCAATATTCTCGAATTCGAATTCAAACCGGTTGTGCTGGCTCGAACCGGCGATACTTATGTGGCTCTGGCTGGACAGATCGCAGGTAATAGTGAAATCAAAGAAAATGCTGGAGTAAAAAAGTTTTTTTTGAAAAAAAATTCAGGGCGATTTAAAATAGTTGGAGATGAATACCAGGTTTTTCCAAAAATTACAGCCAGTAAAAAGAATAAAGAACCTTTGCTTGCGGTTTTAAGTAATCTGTCCAGAAAAATATCTACACCCGAAGAGAAAAGTTCTACTGTAGCGGAAAGAGTAATTTCAGATCAGGCAATCTCCAAAATAATCGAAGACTGGGCAAAAGCATGGTCAGCAAAAGATATTGATAAATATGAGTCGTTTTATGCAAAGAATTTTCGTTCAAACAGAAAGAACCTTAAAAAATGGATCAACCATAAACGGCGTTTGAATAAAAAGTATAAATTCATAAATGTTACAATTGATGGTTTCAAAATAGAAAAAGCCCGAAAAAATGATATGATCGTATCTTTTGTCCAGAATTATCGATCATCCGGTTACAATGCAAAGGGAAGAAAAGAATTGATACTGAAACCTGAAAACGGGCAATGGAAAATATACAGGGAAAACTGGAAAAGAAAGTAGGGGTTAAAAAAATGGCTAAAACTCCTAAAAGAGAAACAGGCTGGACTCTTTTGTATGTTGCTGATGACGGAACAATAAAAGATGTCAGATGGTATGTTGGTCTGCTTAAAAGTGCATTCTTTTTTCTATTTATTTTTGGAATAGCCATAGTGTGGCTTTCTTTTCTTTATTATGCGGAAAAAAAAGAAAAACTGGAACTTGCAAGAAACCTGAATGGCATGACACAGAAAACACTTCAATCAGGACAGGGAAAAGAATTTGACGACAAGACAATTCTTGTGGCACAAAATGCCGATGATGCAAAAAATTCTGTCAGAGTAAACATAAAAAAGGAAAAAAGTATTGCGGGAACGAAAACAATCCGCACTGCCAATGAAGTTTCTGGTAATGACATTTCAGATGATAAAGTTCCCGAAAAAAAGGCTTCTAGAAAAAAAACTGCGTCGGCTGTCGAGGTCAAGACTTTGCCTGAGATTACAGACACGGTTTCCAGATCAGAAACAAAGAAAGAACCGGAGTTAAAAAATACCAAAAAAGAGAAAATACCAAAAAAGAAAACTAAACAAGAAAAATCTGCTTTTAAACGAATATCAGCTTCCGTGGATATCCGAAATTTCGATGCCTCTTATAGAAAAAAAAACAGGCTTCTTAAACTGAAATTCAAAGTCAGAAACACCAAGCCCCGGTCAGGCCGAATTTCCGGCCATGTCATCATGGTATTGAAAACAGGAAGTAAAAACAGAAAACAATGGAAAGTTCTTCCCAGAGTAAAACTCGTAAAGGGACTGCCTTCGGGAAAACAAAAGGGCGTATCTTTCAATATTTCCAAGTTCAAGCCATTGAATTTCGATGTGAAAAGAATTAGAAAACCCAATTTTTTCAAGAAGGCGACCATCTATATTTTTGCCAATTCAGGCGAATTGATGCTTGAAAAAACCTTCCCTATATTGTTCAATTAATTGGGAGACAGGGGTATAATTTGTCAGTTAAAAAAAAGAAAATATCGATTCTCGAAGAAAGCACGCGCCTGAAAGGCACGGTTTCATTTGATGATAAGATGATCATAAACGGATCATTTGAAGGAAGTATTACCGGAGACACCCTCATCATAGGTGAATATGGTGTTGTCATAGCCGATATAAAAGCTGGAAATGTAGTCATTGGCGGAAGATTTTCAGGAGAACTCCGGACAGTGAAGGACACTCTCGTGCTTCATAGCGGCATATGTGAAGGAAAAGTGGTCTGTCGAAATATAGTGGTTGAACCGGGCGGGGTATTGAATGCTGAGGTTATCCGCCTTTCTATCAAGGACTCGGGATAAGAGGGTGTATAAAGTACTTAGGGCAGTGGATGCAAACCTGCTTTGAGCGGTGTGGAAAATAACGGAAAACTTTTGTCCAAGCACTTATTTTTTAGCTACTTTTTTAATCCAATATGTGTGTGAAATTGTTATTTTTTACTCCTCCTGATTCTCAGGCCCGCAAGACCGACTAAGCCGATACCAAATAATAGTACGGTACTTATTTAAATTTTATCTCAAAAGTATCCGCCTCGTTACAAGACGACATTCGTTTCCCCCGAAATCCGATACCCACTAAGGGGCGTGGATGAAATTAATTCCATAAGATTGCGCCGAAGTCGCCGATCCGCGACCCGAAAATTTTCGAAATCAGTACAAACGAGATTTTGTCGAATTTTGAGTACGAAATTTTCAAATTCTATTGCCAAATCATGCCTTCGATTTGTCTGTGTTAAGGAGAGATGGGTATCATGGATAAAACAGGCTTAAAAATCAAAAGGTTATTTTGCCAAGGAAAAAAGTAGGTTTTATAGGAACTGCTGCACGTAAGTCTGAAATCCCTGGAAGTTTCCAGGGATCTCTGCGTGTCAGTCTGCATAGCGTTTGTAGATATCAATGAACTCATATTCAGCTGCAACAAAGGCTTCCACTATATCCGGATCGAAATGCCCCCCGCTGTCTTTGAGTATGATTTTTTTACTCTTTTCATGTGAATAGGCATCTTTATAGACACGCTTGGAGGTCAATGCATCATAAACGTCACCTATCGCTAAAATTCTTCCTGCCAGTGGAATCTTTTCACCGACAAGACCAAGAGGATATCCATTACCATCCCATTTTTCATGATGGCTCCCTGCAATTTCAATACCGATTCGCACGAAGTCATTTTTGGGGTGCTGTTGATATACTTCCCTCAACTGATTTGCTCCGATAGTCGTGTGTTGTTTCATTAAATCGAACTCTTCCTGTAATAATCTTCCGGGTTTGAGCAGTATTTTATCAGCGACTCCCACTTTTCCAATGTCATGAAGAGGGGCGGCTTCAAAGATATTTTTTATAAAATCGTCATTTATTGTCTGTGTGTATCTGGAAACCCTTTGAAGTTTTTGAGCAACAATTTTTACATATTCACGCATCCTCAAAAGATGCTCACCGGTTTCCGGGTCTCGGGATTCGGCCAGCTTCGCCATTGCAAAAATTGTGGACATCTGGCCAGCAGCAATTTCTTCAACCTGCTCACGAACTATTTTTTTCAGATTTTTATTATAACCTTCGATTTTAATAAGATATTCCTGTTCCCGATCGTGCATACGCTTTCTTTCAAGACATGAACTGATTCTGGCATTGAGAAGAGTTGGGTTAAAGGGTTTTATCAGATAATCTTCCGCTCCGTTTCGGATACATCGAACCACACTTTCCGTTTCGTCAAAGGCTGAAATCATGATGACTGGAATATGACGCAGGTCTGAGTCGCTTTTGATTCGATCCAGAACTTCATAACCATCCATTACAGGCATCATGATATCTAAAAGAACAATGTCCGGAGGCTGTTTCTTGATTTCAGCCATTGCCAGGGAACCGTTTTCCGCAAGGATTGGAGTATACCCTGAAGTAATCAGCAGATCGTTTAAGATATCTCGATTTGCTTCCATGTCATCGACTATGAGAATCCTTGCGGCAGCAACTGTCATGTATCTTCTCCTTTTTTCACTGATTTCAACAGATAAGCGCCATCTTTTTTATTCAGATGCAGTTTTTCGGTCTTTGGTATTTCAATCGTAAAAGAAGCGCCCTCGATATTTTCCACTGTGACTGATCCATCGAACAGCTTTATGATACTTTTGGCCAGAGCCGGTCCGAGACCAATGTTTCCGCCGGCAATATGCAGTTCGCGTTTTGGAAAGACTTCAAAAAACTTGGGAATATCTTTTTCCGGAATTGTAAGACCAGTCGTATGGATACCTATGCGGAATGCGTTTTCCGTATTATCGCACGACAGTTTGATAATATTATCTTTAGTCGATAATTTTACAGCCGTTTCGATAATTGATGCTATAGCCTTGGCAAAAAGGTTACCGTCACAGAGTATCAGATCTTCGCTCTCCGGCACTTTGCCGATTTTCACTTGTCGTGAAGCAGCAAAGTCGGAAGCCAGTTCGGCAGCGGATTTCAAAATTATATGTATCTGGTTCGGCATGAAGGAGAACATTTCACCTGAAAGCTTTATTTGAGTCAACAAAATTGTCTCATCGACAATTGAGAGCAGTCTGTCTGCTGATTTTTCAAAAATTTTTTGATATTTTTTCCGCATTTTGTCATCTGCTAAATCATCGAACAGGATTTCGGCTGCTCCAAACACTCCTGTCAGAGGAGTACGAAGTTCATGGGCTATCAGATCAAGGAAATCGCTTTTTGCCTGGTCAAGAATTTTAAGTTTTTTGTACGCGTCGGACAGCTCTCTGGTCTTCTTTCGAACCTCTTTTTGTAATTGTATTTTATATTTTTTCTCCTGATCGTGCATCTGTTTTTTTTCAAGACAGGCGCGAATTCTGGCTGTCAGAAGTGTAGGGTCGAAGGGTTTGATCAAATAGTCTTCAGCGCCGATTCTAATGCATTTTGCAACACTTTTCAACTCATCCACGGCTGAAATCATGATGACCGGAATATGATGTAAGTCTTCGTAATACGGAGATCCGCTGTCTTTCATTTTGAACAGAACTTCATATCCGCTCATTTTGGGCATGATGATATCAAGGAGAACCAGGTCTGGAGGTTGTTTACTCATTTTTTCCAGAGCAATGGAACCGTTTTCAGCGGCAATTGATGTATGTCCGAGTACTGTTACCATATCTCTGAGCAGCTCAATATTTACATCGTTATCATCGACAATAAGAATATTCGCTTTCTCTGTCATGTTTTTTCTCCCTCCCATAAGGTGTCGAACACATTTTTATTTTTATACATTTTTGACTGAAAACTCATTCCGGCAAAGTCGGGAATTTTTTTACGCGAACCACATTGCCAGCGCCGATAAATTCAACTTCGTTAAATTCCAGAATATTGATAAATATTCCGCGACCATGGGATAAAAACGAGAGAAGTCCTTCTTCTTCGTTCGGCCCTTCCACATATGGCTTCCAGTCAAAACCTTTTCCTTCATCGGATATTATCCATTCGCAGCCGCTTGAATCCAATTTGAAATCCACAGTGATTTTTCTCTGTCCGAAATCAGGCATTGTCATACGTTTTTCATGAATCTTCGCCAGTGTGCCGGCTTTCAATGCTTCTCTTTTCTCTTTGTCAGTGATTTCGAGATTTCCGTATTCCACGGAGTTTATCAGAAGTTCGTACAGAGCCAGTCGTAAATCAAGGAGCTTGCTTTTCTTGAACATGTCACCCGTCTCTGATACGATATAATCAGCAACCTGCGGAATAAGATCGAAACGAGTATCAAATTTCATCTTATATTCCCGATGGACTGTCACGCCAGGAAGAGTACCACCTGTTGTCCTGTTCTGAACGATAGATTCATATTTTCGAAGAAGAGGGAGTAACTCATGATGGCGGACAGGCTTGTTTATATAATTGTTCGCACCCAGGCGGAGTGCCTGCACAGCATATTCTTCGGAGCCGTGGGCTGTGATCATGATAATGACAGAATCCTCGTTCCTTTTGCGAACTGCTTTCAGCAACCCGAATCCATCCATGACCGGCATTTCTATATCGGTCAACACGACATCCGGCTTGAATTTGGCGTAAAGTTCAAGACCGATCTGTCCGTTTTCCGCTGTCAGGGCATCGTGACCTTCCATTTCCATGGTATCTTTAAGATATTCCCGTGAAGCAGGATCATCTTCGACAATAAGGACATTCATATCACTTCCTTTTCTGTTTTCGGTTACTCTGCTGCTATTAACATATTCATCTCCCGGCAGTCGGTCGGAACGATGAGCATGGCAATTTTCTTCAGGTATTTAAGCACCTGTTCAAAAATTTTGCAACACCTGCAAAGATTTTTTGAACTGCACCATCAATCTGGCCTGAATATCAATCTGGCGTACATATAGGCAATGGCCTCATTCAAGGTGGTACGTACACCATTGCTTGTTTTCCACCATGTCTGCGGATTATAGGTATTATTATCTGCTGAGATAATACCTGTCTTGATTTCAGGCTCGAAGACATATTCGTATAACAGCCATGTCCGCCTGGCATGAGGTCCGTGCGAATATACGTTAATCGCTTTTACGGACAAATCTGTGGTCTTGAGCCATTGTTTTAACATCGCAGCAGATGTATAGGTTCTGTCTTTTTCCACTTTGGGAAAGGATAATATTTTTATCTGCTTAGGATCAAAGCCTGCTTTTTCAAGGGCAGCGGCAAACGATCTGGCATGAATGCTTACCTTTTTATTTTTCGATATTTCTCCGGTAGTTATTATAAGTTTGTAATTTCCTTGCCGAAACTCTTCTGCCACACGCTCTGCCTCGTGAACAGGCATGCTGGGACCTGCAACCAGTATCTGGCCATGTATCGGTTTTGTGACAGCCAGAAACTGATGAACGTTTTCAAACACCGCATAGGACAAAATGAAGAGGAAGACAAAAATGAATGCAAATACGCTTCTTCTGATTTTTTTCAGTTTTTTTTCCGCCAGTATGCGGGCTTCGTATTCCTGTTGCAGATTTTCATATGCTTCTGAGAGGTTCTGGTTATATTCTTCGATCTGATGCCGATATTCTTCTTCCTTGTCGCGCAGGCGTTTTTTTTCCAGGCAGGCACTGATCCTGGCTTTGAGCAGGATCGGGTTGAATGGCTTTATCAGGTAATCGTCAGCTCCTTTTTCAATGCATTGTACAACACTGTCCATCTCATCAACAGCGGAAATCATGATTATGGGAATATGGCGCAGATCTGTGTCACCTTTCATGTGATCCAGAACTTCATATCCGTCCATTACCGGCATGAGAATATCGAGCAGCACGATGTCCGGATGCTCTTTTTTTATCCGGGCAATCGCCAGAGCGCCGTTTTCAGCAAGAACAGGAGTATGTTCGATGGTAAAGGTCAGGTCTTTGAGAACCTCCCGGTTTACCTTGTTGTCATCAACAATCAGAATATTTGCCGAATTTACCATATTTTTTTCATTCTCCCTGGCAGTGGCAATCCTTTCTTATAGTCCTGTTCTTATTTTAAATGCCGCTCAAGTGCCGCAAACAATTCTTTTGATTGAATCGGTTTTCCCAGATGTTCGGTGCAGCCTGCTTCTATATGTTTTTCTTCAGCTTCCGATCCGGTACTGGCAGTCAGGGCGATGATGGGAGGCTCTGTTGCAAACTCGGGCATTTTCCGTAACTGTTTGACTGCTTCCAGTCCGCCCATTACCGGCATTCGCATATCCATGAAGATTAATTCCGGTTTTCGGGCTATGGTAAAATCGATTGCTTCTTTGCCGTTTTTTGCAAGCACCACATCATGGTCATGAATACTCAGCATATCGAGAATCATTGCCTGGTTGACTTCATTGTCTTCGGCTACCAGGATGCAGCGGCCTTTGGGTGTTATATCTTTTTGATCTCCATCTGTTTTCATGTTCCCATTTTTTATCGACAGCTTTTTTATCGGCAGGGTGAACCAGAAATCGCTGCCTTTCCCTGACTCGCTCCTGACACCGATTTCGCCTCCATGCATCTCAACCATCCGGCGTGTAAGGGCAAGCCCGATTCCCACTCCACCTATCTTTTCTTCCCGTACTCGTGCTGTCTGGCTGAATTCGGAAAAAATTTCATCTATCTCATGGGATTCTATCCCTGAACCAGTATCACTCACTGTGATTCTGAGATGAGAGTTTTTATCTTTAACAGCATGAATTCTGACATGTCCGTCTTCTGGCGTAAATTTAAGTGCATTGGAAAGAAGGTTGAACATGATCTGTCTGCATTTGCGGTAATCAGCGGTTATGGACGAGAGATCCGTGTCCACGGATACTTCCAGATTGATATTTTTCTTTTTGAACTGGGCCATCATTAAAGATGCTGCCGCATCAATGAATTCTCCGGGTGAAACTCCGGTCAGTTCAAGTCCCATAGCGCCCGCGTCGATTTTTGCCATATCGAGCAGGTTATTGATAAGAGTTAAAAGTTTTTTGCCACTCTCATCTATCATGTGAACATATTTTATCTGTTTTTCATTGAGAGGGCCGAAGAATCTGCCGTCCAGCAGGTCTGCAAATCCGAGAATTCCGTTCAGCGGAGTACGCAGTTCATGGCTCATGGATGAAAGAAAGCGGGATTTGGATCGACCTGCTTCTTCCATTTGCAGTTTTGCATCTTCAACTTTTTTCAGGGATTCACGTAAATCCGAAGTTCGTTCGGCAACAGCCTGTTCAAGATTGCTGCGCTTTTCTGCCAGTTCCTGCTCCAGCCTTTTCCGATCTGAAATGTCCACTAACGTTCCTAAAAAAACATCCTCATTTTCTCCCGGCAGCCTTATTTGCGAAACAGTTTCCATCAAGGTGATCTGATTTCCTTCACTATCCGGGAACACTTGTTCGGATATGTTCGTCTTCTGTCCTGAATCTGCAGGATAACGCTTGTCGTTATCAATTGAGCAGACAAAATCCCGGCATATTTTTTCCGATAGCTTATGAGCTGATAACTCCTCATCTGATCTGCACCCGAGAAAATCAAGAATATATTTATTGGCCCTGCGAATCCTGTTGTCCCTGTCGGTTATTAAAACTCCGAGGGGCATGGTATCCAGAATGACCTGTAAAATTTCATGCGAATTTCTGATTTCCTCCTCAGATTTCATGCGGTCGGTGATATCATGCATCATAAGAAACAACCCTTTTGACTCAAAGGGAACCAGGTAACAATCAAGAGATATATCCTTTCCAAAACTTGATTTGACTGTCAGCAGATGGCGCATGGTTGAGCGTTCTTCCACGGCTTTTCTGGCTTTATCGAACAATCCAGATTTTTTCCATGAGTCGATTTTATAGTAATTCTGGGCAAGGATCTGTCCTTTTGTGGCTCCGATAATTTTGGCTGCGGAATCATTGGCTTCAACGCATTGTCCGGATTCATCATAAATTGATATGCCGACCGGTGAGTCTGCAATTATTTTTCGGTATATATCCAAACTCTTATCCAAGCCATCTTCTGTCTGCCTGGGCTGTTTATCTGATTCGGAGATGAAACTGAAAGCTAAAATTGACAGACAGGCGGCAATAAAGCCTGTTGCCAGGGCATATATTACAAAAATATTTTTCAGATGTTTGATGTCATTATCCGCCCTGACGCTCCCTGTTTCAGCAGCATAAGACATGATTGTTTCGGTTGATTCATTAAAGACAAGAATACCGAAAATTATCAAGGGGATAAAAATCACAGCAATGCAAACAATGATATTCTTTTTTTTGACATTCATTTTCAGCATATTCTCCCGTAACAGATTTTCAACCTTTAAGATTCCTGGCAATAGCTGCGAACAATTCTTTTGTCTGGATCGGCTTGCCCAGATGCTCGACACAGTCTGCACCGATTTGTCGCTCAATAGAACTCTGGTCTGCACTGGCAGTCAGGGCAATGATAGGAATGTCTGCAAATTCAGGCATATTTTTCAGTTGCCGAGTTGCCTCCATTCCGTCAATTACAGGCATACGCATATCCATCAATATAAGTTCCGGCATATGTGATCTTGCCATATCAACCGCCTCCTGACCGTTTCTTGCGATAATTAGTTCGTGTCCGTGAATACTCAGCATGTCACAAATCAGCTCCAGATTGACATCGTTATCTTCAGCTATAAGAATTCTGCGACCGGTGGGAAGACTGCTCTCTGTCATGATTTTTTTTCTCCTTTTTTATTGCAAATCCTGGTTTTGATCATAGTTCCGCTCAAATTTTAAAGATGCCTGTTAAGTGCTGCAAACAATTCTTTTGACTGAATCGGTTTGGCCAGATGCTCTATACAGCCTGCTGCTATCTGTTGATCTTCAGCGTCCGATCCTGTACTGGCAGTCAGTGCAATAATCGGGGTATCGGCAAACCCTGGTATATTCCGTAACCGCTTAGTGGCCTCCAGACCGCCCATAACGGGCATACGGATATCCATCAATATAAGTTCCGGCTCAAACGACTGAGCAATTTCGATGGCCTCCAGACCATTTCTGGCAACGGCTATATTATGTTTTTGAATGCTCAACATATCAAGAATCATTGCCAGGTTCACATCATTATCTTCGACGACAAGAATACGATGAACCCCAATAACATTTTTTTTCAATACTGTTTCCTCTTGCTCTTCGGAAGGTTCAATAACCGAGTATTTTTTTGCAATCAGGGTGAACCAGAACACACTTCCTTTTCCGTGAATGCTCTTAACACCGATTTCTCCCCCGTGCAGTTCGACCAGCCTTCGTGTCAGAGCAAGCCCGATTCCCGTACCACCAAGCTGCTGATCCCTTATACGATCCGCCTGATGGAATTCGGAAAAAATATTATCGATTTCATGGTCTTCAATCCCGATACCGGTATCACTGACTTCTATCCTGATGTATGAGTTTTTTTCCAATTTGGCACTGACTTTGATCATGCCTTCATTCGGTGTGTATTTCAAAGCATTGGAAAGCAGGTTGAGCATAACCTGTTTGCACTTCCGGCTGTCTGCGAGTATTATCGGCAATTTCGGATCAAGTGAAACTTCAATTTTCAGAATCCTGTCCATCCTTTAATCCTGTAAATTCTGATTCAGAAATTTTTAACAGTATATTTTTTAACTTTTTCCGATGAACCAGCTTCTTGATAATAATCTATTTCCCTTTAAAAAAAATATCAATAAATTATTGGGTAGGTATATAGCAAATGGTCATTGTCTTGAACTGGGATTACGGGTGATTTGGGGGATCAGGGGGAAATGTCGCATCTAAAAAAAGGCTACGGGAGGAACCTCGTATCAGCAATATCTCCCAAGATAAACCAGGCATTGATTTTTTTAACGATTTTCGAAAAATGTACATTGCCTAATGCGTTGAAATAATCAAAATCCAAATATACAAATGGTCAAATTTACCCGCGGACAGGCAAAACACGGGTGTCATAGTAATAATCTGGGAAATCCCAATACTCGTTGCCATCGTCAAAGCCGAAGACAGCGGCTTGGGAATCTTTTATATCAAGTTCTGATGACCATACCCACACGCGTGTAAGACGAATCAAGTTCGTCAAATATACTTTAT
>JAUCGE010000125.1 GCA_030377965.1 Desulfobacterales bacterium HSG16 | reverse complement strand
GATACAGGGCATAATAAGGCGGGGACGGAACCCCGCCCTACCGTTACCCAAATCAAGGATATTTACTGCGATACAGGGCATAATAAGTCACCGGGATAATTATCAGGGTAAAAAGCGTTGATGCAAACAACCCGAAAATAAGTGTCCAGGCAAGCCCTGAAAAAATTGGATCAAGGGTTATGGGCCAAGCCCCCAGGGCTGTCGTACCTGCGGTAAGAAGAATTGGCCGCATCCTGATAGCACCACTTTTAAGTATCGATTCCTTCAATGATACCCCATCTTTGAGTGCATCATGGATAAACTCAATTAAAACAAGTGAATTTCTGATCACAATTCCACCAAGAGCTATCATTCCGATCATCCCGGTTGCGGTAAAAAATACCGGATCGTTAAACCCGCCCACAGTTTTTCCTGCTATAAGGTTTAACAGCCAGAATCCGGGCATCGCGCCAATTAGTGTAAGAGGTATGGCCATCATTATAAGCATGGGCATGAAAAAAGAATTTGTTTCTATAATCAGAAGAATGTAAATTCCGAGCATAGCTGCTGCAAAAGCTATCCCCATATCCCTGAAAACCCGCAGGGTGATTTTCCATTCTCCTTCCCCTGCCCATTCGACTTTTACACCCGATGGGAGTTTCTGTTCTTTTTCCCTCAACCGCCTTTTCATGTCTATCACAGCTTCAGCCGGGGGGCGGCCTGCCATTTCAGCTATTACATAAACCACCCTCTCAAGATTTTTATGGTAAACAGGCTGATCTTCTTTTACATGGGTTATTTTTACAAGTTCGGCTAAGGGAACCATGTTGCCGCGAGCTGTTTTTATGGGAATCTGAGACAGGGACAGAACCCCCGATCTTTTAGATCTTGGCAGAACAGTTCTGATGGACAAGGGCTGGCGTTCTTCTGGCAGATGCATAGTTGCCGGAGTAGTGCCGTGAAGGGCTATTTTCAATGACCTGATTATCTGGCCTGAACTGACACCGTGAAGGGCGGCTTTTTCCCTGTCAACGACAAAATCGACTCTATCCCTTTCAGCTTCTGCCAGGTCATCAATATCCACGACAAAAGGCTCTTCGGACATGAGTTTTTTGATCTGCCCGCTTGCCTTGATAAGAGTGTCATACGGCAAATCCGGCTCTCCGTACAATTCTGCCGTAACGGTAGAAAGAACCGGAGGGCCTGGCGGTACTTCAATGATCTTGATATCCGCACCATGTATTTTTGCTATGTTTTCAAGTTTTTTTCTCAATCTCAGAGTAATAGAATGGCTTTGATCTTTCCTGTCGTCTTTATCCAGGAGATTTACTCTTATATCAGCAAGATTGCTTCCTTTTCTAAGATAATAATGGCGGACAAGCCCGTTAAAATCAATAGGAGATGCAATTCCCACATATGAAACATAATTTGTGACTTCTGGAATTTCCCGCAGGAAATCCTCGAACTCTCTGACTACCATGTCAGTAGTTTCCAGAGTGGTTCCTTCGGCCATATCCACGGTAATCAAAAATTCGTTTTTATTATCAAATGGAAGCATTTTTAAAGGTACCAGTCTGAAAAGCATGAGAAAGGCTGGAATCACAAGTAAAATCAATACAATTACAAGTAGAAGATATCGTTTAAAGCGGGATTCAAGAAAAGGATTGACTGCCATGCGATAAATTTTTTCTATGAAGCCGACAGATTCTTCTCCTTTTTTCTGATTGTTTCTTATCTTACCCTCACCGGCTTTTTTTCCGATCAAAATATGGGTAAACCAGGGTACTACAGTTATAGCGCAAAGAGTTGAAAATATGACTGTTATGGGAACATTTGAGGCCATTGGTGCCATATACGGCCCCATCATCCCGGTGATGAAAAAAAGAGGGGTAAAACAGATTATGATGGCCAGGGTGGACATGATCACAGGAGGCAGAACTTCGCTGACAGCAAAAAGAGTTGCGTTTATAGAATTTCGCTTTCCTTTTAAAATATGCCGCTGGATATTGTCCACATTTGTAATAGGATCATCCACCACCAGTCCCAGAGACAGTATCAGCGCAAAAAGGGTTACCCGGTTTATGGTGTATCCGAAAATAAAATTTACGAAAAGAGCGAGTGAAAAACTTATGGGAACCGCCAGAGCCACCACAAGAGCTTCCCGCCATCCGAGAGTTATGGCCAGAAGGACTACTACTGTCAAAATGGCAAACCCCAGAGAACTCAGGAGTTCGTTGACTTTCTGCTGTGCTGTCTTCCCATAATTTCGGGTTATCTCGATTTTTACATCCGAGGGAATGACATTTTTTTTCAATTCATCAAGTTTTGCAAGTATTTCCTCTGAGACTGTAACAGCGTTGGTTCCCTTTTTCTTGGCAAGAGAAAGAGTGACAGCAGGAAAACTTTCCTGCTCTTTTGGGGTTTTACTCGATTTTTTAAAAGAGCTGGAGAATCCGATCCTCGAATAGCTTTCAGGCTCCTGCGGCCCATCTATTATGTTGGCGATGTCCCTCAGATGAACAGGGCTGCCATTTTCGTTTACACCTGCCACCAGAGACGAGACATCTTCTATTGACGTAAGAAAGGAATCTGCTGTTACTGTTATCTCTTTGTTGAAACGAGAAAATGAGCCGGCAGTAATGGATGAATCAGCTTCCTGCAACATCCGCTGAACCTCGGAAAAAGAAACTCCAAAACCGGCCATGCGTTCAGGCAGAAGTTCGACCCTGATCTCGCGCTTTCGCCCGCCTGTTATGTCCGTGCGTGAAATATTTCTCACTTCCGACAATCTGGCTAAAATTTCTTCTCCGATTCTGCGAAGCTCGTGATCATGATATCTTGCAGAATAAAGAGCTAAAGTGACTATTGGAACATCATCTATTTCCACTGGCTTTACCACCCAGTTTTTTACAATGGCAGGAACTCTGTCCTGGTTCATGCTGATTTTATTCCGCAGCTTGATCAAAGACTTTTCCCTGTCCTCGCCCACGAAAAACCGAACCGTGACAATGGCCATATTCCTTCTGGACATGGAATAAACATATTCCACTCCGTCTATCTGCCATAAAAGGCGTTCTAAGGGAGTTGTAACCAGCTTTTCTATTTCCTGCGAGTTTGCTCCCGGAGCATGGACATAAACATCTGCAACGGGTACGACTATCTGAGGTTCTTCTTCTCTGGGTGTTGCCAGAATAGCAGCGATTCCAAGACAAAGAGATGTGATTATAAAGATAATTGCCAGATGAGATGTCAGAAATTTTCGGACAATGGCGACTATGAAACCGTCTGGTTCAGGTTTTCGTTCGACCATTTTTATATTACTCCTTCAGATTGATTCCGATGGTTTCATTTCCGGACATGCCTGACAATACCTCGACCATGCCATCCATTATCCTGCCTGTTTTTATAAATCGTGTCTTCCACATATTTTTTTCCCTGACCTGAATAAGCTCTAACTGCCCCACTCTCGAAACTGAATTTTCTGGAATCATGACCACATCATGTTCCTGTACCGGAATGAGCAGTTTCCCGAACATTCCGGGAAAAAGTCCGTCAATGTCCGGCAAGGAGGCTTTGACAAGAAATGTTCGAGTCATAGGATCAGCATAGGGAACGATTTCTTCAACAACCGCGTCTGTTTTTAAATCAAGGGTGCTGATCACAGCCGAAAGAGTGGTATGCGGCTTCACTTTCCCGATAAGCCCTTCACGCACATAGGCTTCGAGCCTCAAAGATCCTTTTGTACGAAGGACGATAAGAGGTTTTCCGGGCAGAGCAAGATCTCCTGGTTCTACCATCCGTCTTAAAACTTCACCTTCTTCAGGCGATTTTATCTTTGTGTATCCAAGGGCAATTTCGGCCTCTTTTATGACTTCTTCTGCCTGTCTGATAGCAGCCTTTGTCCCTGCCAGAGCTTCACGGGCTTTTGCCACCCCTGCTTTTGCCTGAAGATAACCAGATTCTGCCTGTTCAAGATCCCTTGATGTTGCCGCTCTTGATTTGAAATATTTTTTTGTTCTTTTAAAATTGGACTCGGACTGCTCAAAGGCAGCCTTTGCCCCAATGACACCCTGGTTTGCCTGCTTTCTGCCAGCAATGGCAGTTTTGAGACCCTGCCTTGCCTGATCTAACTTCGACAGAAATTTTCTGTTGTCCAAAGTAAGAAGAACCATGCCTTTAGTAACTTTTGTTCCTGGCCTGACTTTGACATTCATAACCTGGGCTGTCACCTGGGCTTCTATGCTCGATTCAGTTCTCGGTCGAACAGTACCTACGGCTTCATACCATTCGATGATTTTTTTCATTTCTGCCTTTGCTGTTTTTTCAGAAACCGGGGTCTTATCCTCCGCATGTGAAAAAAAAGCTGTAAGTATCATCGAAAAAAAAAGTATCGAGATTTTTAATTTTTTCATATCATAAATCCTGATTTTTTTTATTTTTCCCCAACCAGTACCCCATAGCTCTGCCTGCATCTGCCATTGCCTTCTGTCTGTCATAAAAAGCGTTTGTATATCGCATCCTGGATCGGTTACGATCCAGTTCAGCTTCAAGATATCTGGTAATGGCAGAAGAACCTCCTTCATATTGTTTTTTTACCAGATCAAGTGATTCCTCTGCCATTTCAACGCTGCTTTTTGCAACTTCGAACCGGGCTTGTGCTTCCGAAAGGTTCAAATACACATTTTTAATGTCAAGCTTTATGGACAGCCTGGTTTTCCTGTCAGCAGCCAGACTTTCTTCGAGTTGGCCCAGAGCTTTTTTTATCATGGCCGGAGTACTCAAGCCAGTATACAGTTCCCAGTTGAAAGCAAGTCCGACCATCCAGTTCTGCCGCTCGGTTTCATAAGCTGCAGATTCGTCATCCATATAATATCGTGCATTGATATCCACTTTGGGTAAATATCCGGCAACGGCCATATCAAGAGCCATTTTCGCCTGTTTCACTCTTTCTTCGGCAGTTTTGATCTCTGGCCTGTTTTTAAGTCCATATTCCACTCCATCCATATATTTTTCAGGTATGGGATAATGAAGGGCTTTGGCTTTTGGCCTTTTCAATTTGATTTCCCTGTTCGGATCAATGCCCAGGATTCTGGCAAGAGCAGCGTTTGACATTTTTTGCCTGTTTCTGCTTCTGAGCAACTCTTCTTTTGCTGTGGCAAGGCGGACTTTTAATGAGAGAATGTCCGATTTCAAAACGCTTCCGCCTTCATATCTTATTTTCATCACCCGTAATTGAGAATTTACCGTAGATATTGATTCTCTGGCTATTTTGATATATTCAGTTGCAGCCAGCGTGTTGTAATATGCCCGGATAACAGAAGCAACAAGTGCGTTTTCAACGCTTTTTTGATCCTGAATAGAAATGGAAAGATTAGTTTTCGCAATTTTTTTATTCAGCAAATCCCTGCCGCCATTATATAAATTGATCCTTGCATTGATTCCAGATTCGAAATTTTCAATGGCTCCAGGATCATTAAAATCGGTCTGCCCGGGAAGCTTGCGCTGATCTATTTTTCTGAAAAGATATACGGATGGTGCATCCCCTTTTGTATATTCGGTATAAAATCCGATTGAAGGGTGGAATACAGAATCTGCCTGATCTATCATGGCCTGGGCCTGCTTTATACGTGCTGCTGCCATCATATTGTCCGGATTGTTTAAAAAGGCTGCGGAAATTGCTTCTTCCAGAGAAATTGCTTTCCTCAGTTCACATATTTGCTTGTCGGGGTTTTCTTTATCTGTATTTTTTAATCTGCAAAGGGCGGACGCATACTCTTTTTTTATGTTATCATAGTTATATTTCCCCAGCGAAATTTTTCCGTGTGAAACACATCCTGAAAGAATCAAGATGGCGGCAATAAATGCAAAATAACGGATTGTAACAACAGAATCTACGAGTTTTGATTTCATTATTTCCAGTCCCCGGTTTTCTTTGTGATACATATTTGTATCATAATACCAGCATTTCCGATACCGAATCCATGCAGAATCAACCTTGTATTTTTAAATTGATTTTTCAATCAAATTCAAATCTGCTGTATCACACCTCAACAATTTACGCAATCTTTATGTCAAAAGCATTTTTACTGGTTGCACACATAAAATTCATGGTATATTTTTTGCTCAGATTTGAAGCATGTATGGAATCCTGTTTGATTTCATTTACACAACATGCTAAAAAGGAAAATTGTGTTTAATGTTTAAACATCAATGGCGGAGGATGTTATGAATATAGATCGTTTTGTGATGGGTTTTGCAGGAACAATGATAATGATAACTCTGTTGTTGTCCCAAGTTCATAATCCGAACTGGTTATGGTTTACGGCTTTTATTGGAGCCAACCTTTTTCAATCTGCTTTTACTGGATTCTGTCCCCTGGCAAAAATATTGAAGCCTCTGGGAATAAAACCGGGCAAAGCTTTTAAATAACAAATTGAAGCCAAACAAAAGCGTGTTATTTTTAGACATGCTTAAAAGTATCGAAAACTCTAAATGGAAGGAATAATAAATGGAGCAGCCATATGTAAAAATTTTTTCTTTGAGTACGTGCAGCCACTGCAAGGCAACCAAAAAATTTTTGGGGGATTGTGTGGTCAAGTACGACTTTGTTGACGTAGATCAACTCCAGGGAGAGGAAAGATCTGCTATCTTGAAAGACATCAAGAAGCTCAACCCCAAGTGTTCATTTCCAACAATCATCATAGGTGAAGAGATTATCGTTGGATATAAGGAAGACAAAATAAAGGAGGCACTGGGATTGTGATGGAAACCGAAAAATTATATCAGATGCTGAAAAAAACTCAGGAGGCCAAAGGTTATTTTTTCAATACTGACAAGGAAAGAGTCTTTGAACTTCTTGATGCCCTTACCGCCAACAAGAATCTCTACGGCTACATGGCCTGCCCCTGCCGGCTCCCTGCAAATGACCGTGAGCAGGACAGAGACATAATCTGTCCGTGTACTTACAGGGAACCTGACTGCAAGGAATACGGCAGTTGTTATTGCAATCTCTATGTAACCCGCGAATGGAACGAAAATAAAGACGCTGCAGAATACGTTCCTGAGCGAAGGCCGCCTGAAAAGCAGCCTTTTTAGAGGATTGAAATACAATACCTGAAATACCCGGAATACCCGTAAACTACAGACTGTGTTCCTTCCCAGCCAGAAAATGGCCGGGAAGGGATCTGGACACCATCAATCGGATATTTTGTTGTTAAAGTCCTTACAATGTCTGGACACTGAAATGCCTGGACATTTTATAGCATCCCTTACGGGGTTGCCACTGTTAATAAAAAAAGGAGTAATCACAAATTATGAGCGTCAGGCTAAAATCTCTTCTAATGGCAATCATGTCTGCCGCCCTGGTCTTCGGGTTCCTGCACCTTTTCGTTCATGAAGGTTCTCTGTATAATTATGAACGGCTCCACATCTTTCTTTTCAACCTGTGCGGAGGCGGAACAATATTGATTTATTACACAGAGGCAAAGAAAAAAATATCCGGAAAGGCTGTTTTATTCCTTTGTCTGGCTGTAATTTATGCAATCCTGGCTTTTCTCAAAATCTACATTCCCGCAATAATCACAGCAATTATTCTTGCCATTCTTGTCGATACTGTGAGAATCCGGAAATTTTCCATATTCCCGGAAAACTTTTTCAATTCCAGAACCCCTGTTTCAGAAAAATTTCATCAGGCATCCCTTTTATGCCTTTCAATCGGCCTCCTGTTTTCAGGGCTGGTAATATTGAATAACGAGTACCTGAAAATTATTTCTCTGCCAAAGCTTCAACTCGATACCTTTTTCCTGGGTTTTTCTTTTCCTCTTTCTCTGATTACCATGTCTGTTATGTTTTCATACATGAAAGACAGTGTTGAAAAAACTATAAGCCTGATGAAAAATATTGGTTTCTGGACAATAAACCTCGGTGTTATAATTTTCTTTTTCTTCATTCTCATTGAAAAACTTGTTCCCCAGGTTCTGGTGACAATCATACTTTTTTCTGCCGTCATAATGATTTTTTTTCTGTTCACAAAGCTTTCTAACAAACATCAGCAGAAAAACTTTCTAACATCGGGAATTTTGTTTCTGATATATACGGCCATAACCGGGATAGCATACATTTTATTCGAATTTACCCCTTGTTACGACTCGGCAAATATGAAAGTGCTGCTACGCATGCATTCCTTTGCTGCTCTTTACGGGTGGAACCTGTGCGGACTTGCTGTAATATGCAGGCAGCCCGATTTTCCCATTCAGTTACATTCCGGAACTATCATTTCCATCCATTGGCTGACAGCCGTAATTTTAGCGCCACTGGGAACCTGGTTTCGGCCTTTTGCTGTTCTTGCTTTGATCGGTTATGTTTTTGTGCTTTATATGATTTTGTTCAGCAAGGGGAGGACAGGACGCAATCTTTCGCAATAGAGTTTCTATATATCATTAATCGATTAGCTACCTGATTGATTGTGTAATAAAAATCGGTAAAATTATCGAATTTCATAAGAAAAACAAACAAGAGACTTTCAAGAGGTGTTTATGCAAATAGATGAATTACATCTCACTAATTTCAGATGTTTTGATAATACCGTCATAAAATTTGAGCCGGGCTTCAATATTTTCATAGGCGATAACGCTACCGGGAAAACTGCCATTCTTGATGCACTTTCAATTGGTGTGGGGGCGATTGTTCTCGGCTTCGACGGCATCCGTTCAAGACCTGTCCGCGATAAGGATATACGCGGAGTTTTTTTAGAGCATGCAAGCCTGATTACGCGGGAACATCAGTTTCCGGTAGTTGTGAAATGTATGGGACAGATCAATGGAAAAAAAATGATCTGGCATCGTACCAGAAGCAGCTTGAAAGGAAAAACTGACAGGAAAGACGCACAAGAAGTTCTGGATTATGGAAAATCGCTTACAAAACAGGTTCGAGACGGGAAGGAGGTTATACTTCCTGTAATTGCCTATTATCCCACAACCCGCCTCTGGCGTGAAAAAAAGGAAAGTGAATCGTCATTGCAACCAGGTTCTCGATTGCTTGGATACCAGGATTGTCTGAGTGCTTCCTCCGACATTCGTGCTATTCGAAGCTGGTGGAAGCGCCATGAAATGATCTCACTTCAAAAACAAAAAAAAACTTTTCAACTCGAAGCAGTACATAAGGCTGTAACCGATGTCATGTCAGACGTTGAAAATGTTAAATTTGATTTAAATCATGATGAATTGATCATAGCATTCACTGACGGAACAACCCATCTTTTTTCTTCTCTCAGCGATGGATACAGGAATATTCTTGCAATGACTGCAGACATTGCAATCAGAGCATCTACGTTAAATCCTTTTCTTGCAGACAAAGCAATTTGTCAAACTTGCGGCATTGTACTTATCGACGAACTTGATCTCCACCTTCATCCCAAATGGCAACGCCAGATCGTGCAGGATTTAAGACTTGTTTTTCCAAAAATTCAATTCATGGTGACAACGCACGCACCGCAAATTCTCACTGGCGCTCAATCCGAAGAAATCAATATTCTGAAAAATATGGATTCAAGAATACAAATCCATCGTTATGATATTCCCCCTGGATTACGTGTCGATCAGATTCTCACTGGTGAATGGTTCGGACTTCAGTCCACTCTGGATTCTGATACACTGGAACTTCTGGAACAACACCGAAAAATATTGAGAAAAACAAAGCTTTCTGAACGAGAAAAACTAAGGTGTACAGAAATCGAAAATATTCTCAGGCAGCGTTTGGGAAATTATGCAGATACATCACTTGAACGAATGGCACTCGGGGTCATTGCTGAAATTACGGAACAACAACGTCCTATGACTTCTGAAGATCGCCAGAAAATCAGATCCGAACTTCTGAATAGAACCCGACAAAAGAGATGTGCAGGATGATACAGTACATGCGCCCCGAAATGCATAAAAATTTTGAATATGGCTCTGACAGTGTCATTGAGCAGGAACGAGATAATGTACGTAAAGCCATAGAATGCAAGCAGAAACCTGATTTTTATCCTTATTGGAGAGAAAATAGATATAAACGAGCTTTCTCCGAAAATCAGCATGGAAAATGCGGATATTGCGAATCAAAAGTGCTTGCTGCATATTATGGTGATATTGAACATTATGCTCCGAAAAGTGAAGTCCATGAACTGGTATCTCCAGGTTGTGAGAGTTTCGGATTATCAAATGTTACAGACAGAAAAACCCGTCAAATCAGCAATATCGGATATTGGTGGCTTGCTTATGACTGGTCGAACTATCTCCTGGCGTGTAATCGATGCAATAGCGCCTGGAAACGCAATCTTTTTCCAATTATCGAATCCGAGCGTAAAGTGCGGCCTGACTCAAACATACCAGAAACGCCCCTTTTACTGAATCCTTTTGACGATGATCCGATCCCACATTTGAATTATAATGATTTTGGTCAAATAATCGGAACAACAGAACAGGGACGCTCTACTATCGAAACTTGCGGATTGGATCGCGAATCTCTGAGAAATGCTCGTGAAGAAAAGGCTCGAAGAATGTACGGACTTTTACGAGAATTTCTCGACACAAACAATAGTTTGGAAAAACAAAATATTATCAGAATTATCATTGATATGGGAAAAGAAAATTACGCACATTCAGGCATGATACGTTCAATGCTCTATCACGAATTTAAACTGACCTGGAGGAATTTGGAAGAATATCTGGAAGCCGCAGAATAGATTCCGGCGAAAACGCCGGAATCGTTGAGTACAAAAAAATATCATAAAATTTATGCACAAAAATCGGTTTCTGGACAATAAATCTCGGTGTTATAATTTTTTTTTCTTCATTCTCATTGAAAAACTTGTTCCCCATGTTCTGGTGACAATCGTTCTTTTTTCTGCAGTAATAATAGTTTTCTTCCTGTTCACAAAGCTTTCTAACAAGAATCAGCAGAAAAACTTTCTAACATCGAGAATTTTGTTTCTGATATATACGGCCATAACCGACATAAGT
>JAUCGE010000406.1 GCA_030377965.1 Desulfobacterales bacterium HSG16 | reverse complement strand
GACAGGGTCTGTGCATCGGTCAATGTTGCGTCTTCAAAGGCTGGTATAAATATGGACGCTGTCTGGCTCATGGGCAAAACCATCAAGGAAGCTGCCCGTTTGTCTGCGGATAAAGACGGTATTGCATGTGCCAAACTTTGTGTGTTTGCAAATATTCCCCAGGATATTCCATTTATGGCAGGTGCTTATCTGGGAATTGGCGAGGCTGAAGCTGTCATAAATGTCGGTGTCAGCGGACCCGGAGTGGTCAAAAAAGCTATAGACCGTTCTATTGCGGATGATCCAGACCTGAGCCTGGGCGGTCTTTCCGAAATCATCAAACGAACTTCGTGCAAAGTGACCAGAGTCGGAGAACTGATAGGACGGGAAGTAGCCCGACGGCTCGGCATACGTTTTGGAGTGGTTGATCTTTCTCTCGCACCAACACCAAATGTCGGAGACAGCGTAGGGGAAATATTCCAGAGCCTGGGGCTGTTGAGTATCGGTGTACCCGGTACTACGGCTGCTCTGGCACTGCTGAATGACGCTGTTAAAAAAGGCGGAGCTTTTGCCAGTTCACATGTCGGAGGCCTGAGCGGTGCTTTCATACCGGTTTCAGAGGATCTCAATATCTCGGAAGCGGCAGGTGCAGGGCATCTCTCTCTGGAAAAACTTGAAGCTATAACAAGTGTCTGTTCAGTGGGGCTGGATATGGTGGCCCTGCCGGGTGAAACATCAGCGGAAACTCTGGCTGCCATTATGGCGGATGAAATGGCCATCGGCGTGATCAACAAGAAAACCACAGCCACACGGCTGATACCGGTTCCAGGCAAATCAGCGGGTGATCATGCGTATTTCGGCGGACTTCTGGGCGAATCTGTGATCATGCCGGTAAATAACTGCACAGGCGACAATATTTTTATCAGACGGGGAGGAAGGATTCCAGCGCCTATTCAGAGCCTTACGAATTAATACAAATGAGCGGCCATGATCATTGTCAAGAAACTGGTTCATCAAGGAAAAGTTAAAAATATACTGTTAAAAATTTCTGA
>JAUCGE010000124.1 GCA_030377965.1 Desulfobacterales bacterium HSG16 | reverse complement strand
GTGAGAGAAACCAGTATATAAACTTTGAATTTTTTCAAATTCTCGATTGTATGGTCAAACAGCAGAATAAAAGATCTGTTCCTCATATTTATAAATCAAGAAATTTTTTCCCAAAAGGATTTGTCGATTATACTGTTTGTAATATTGCAGCAGGACGAATCGAAAAAGGTATAAACAAAGGCTATCTTCCTATGGAGGCTGTGGAAATAGCTTTTCCTGAAGGTGCTGCATTCAATGGAGACATTTGAGTATTGCCTTAAAACACTGTAATCATACTGTAATAAGTTGTCTGGCATGGGACTGAAAAATAAAATATTCTTGAAAATAGATATTGATTGAGTTAAGCCTGATATTAAAAATACAACAAAATCAGGCTGTTTTTATGAATTTATTTTTTGGAAACTCAAACAAACCGCAACATCTGACGATTCTGGCCCCGATCCTGTCGTTTACGCTTCTGATTCTTATCTGGGATATTATTACCCGATTTTCAGGGTGGAGTGATCAGGTTTTTCCGGGGCCGCTCAAGGTGTTCATCAGCATACATGAACTTGTCCTTGACGGCACACTTTTAAAACACACTGTTGCAAGTCTTTTTCGGGTGACAGCCGGTTTTTATCTTGCTATTATCACTGGTATTCCAGCAGGAATGATTTTAGGAAGATGGAAACCCGGCATGATTATGTTAAACCCCGTTATCCAGTTTTTAAGGCCGATATCTCCTCTTGCCTGGATACCTCTTGCCATGCTCTGGTTCGGCATTGGCGATCCGCCGGCTGTTTTTTTGATATTTTTATCTGCCTTTTTTCCTCTGGTCGTTTCCACCATGACCGCAGTGCTTGAAATCAACCCGGTTTTTTTCCAGGTTGCGGCAAATTTTAATTTCAGCAGATTCGAAGTGGTTACAAAGATTATTTTTCCGGCAATCTTACCGAGCGTGATTCAGGCATTGAGGATTACCGTGGGAATTGCCTGGCTTGTGGTGGTGGCTGCGGAAATGATTGCAGTCAATTCGGGCCTTGGCTATCTCATTCTGGACTCACGCAATGCCCTGAGAATGGATTATGTCATGGCTGGCATGATCGTTATCGGCTTAATCGGTTTGATCCTCGATTTTATTATGAAAAGGCTCGGGAAGATTGATTCGGTTTTCTGGGGTAATATTTCTCATTAGGGATGTCAGGGGAAATAATATACCCAGGGCGGATATATTATTTTTTTGACTTCTTTCAGAAAGAACAGACAAGTTATGGGACACATACTGATAAAAGATTTGAACAAGGGTTTTATTGAACAGAGTAAAAAACAGAGCATGGGGCATGTCATAATCAAGAATTTAAACAAGGAGTTTATTGACAGGCGTAAAAAATCAAGATGTCGTTCTGATGCGGTCCCTAAGCATAACCGGATACCTGTGCTGGACAATATCAATCTGGAATTTTTAAACGGAGAAATGGTCTGTATTCTGGGGCCTTCAGGGTGTGGAAAATCGACACTTCTTCGTATTGTGGCAGGTTTCGATAATGCTTTTTCAGGCAATGTTCTGATCGATGGAAAAGCACACAGCGGGCCGAGTTCCGATCATATCTTCGTGTTTCAGCACAGCTCTCTTTTTCCCTGGATGACAGTTAAAGAAAACGTCGAACTTGGATTGAGGGCTATGAAAGACCAGGAGGAAAAAGAGGAAAAAATACAAGAATACATAGACATCGTGGATCTTGGAGGGTTCGAGATGCATTATCCGCACCAGTTATCAGGAGGGATGCAGCGCAGAGCCGAACTTGCACGGGCTCTTGCCGTAAATCCAGATATTCTTTTTATGGACGAACCATTCAGCGGGCTTGATTTTCTGACTCACATGAGAGCCAGAGAAGAAGTGGTCAATGTTCACCAGTTTATTGGAATAACGATGCTTATTGTGACCCATGATATTGATGATGCATTAGTCATGGGAGACCGGATCATTGTGTTCAGTTCCAGGCCAGCTCGTGTGAAAATGGCACGAAAGCTCGATTTCCCAAGACCCAGGGATTTTGAAAAACAGCCGGAGCTGAACGAGCTTCGAAGCGAGATATTTTTAATGCTCGGTGTGCCTCATGCTGTCTGATTTTATGAAATTTATAAAAAAAATTCACCTTTCAGCAGGGATGCGTATCGGGATCATGACATTTGGATGGCTGATTTTTATCACCTGGTTTCATGTATGGCTCAATTTTGATAAAAGCGATATAAAAACGGTTAAGATGGGGTATATGCCGGTTATTACAAATATGGCAGCTCCTCTTCTGGATTTTGTGAGCAGAGATTCCAGAGATATTCGTTTTTCAGCAATTAAATTTGCATCTTTTGCGGAAATGGCAGAATCTTTGAGAAACGATGATATTGATGCTGCCTTCATGATCGCACCTCTGGCTGTTGTATTGAAACAACAGAGAGAGGATGTGAAGATCATATATATAGGAAACCGTCATGAAAGTACCCTGGTTGTAGCAAAAAATTCGGGTATCCATCGATTTGCAGACCTTTCCGGAAAAACTCTTGCCGTGCCGATGCGCTATTCCGGTCATAATATAAGCTCGCTTGATCTGATGGAAAAATATGGACTTGAGGGCAGAATACACATTGTGGAAATGAATCCGCCAGACATGGCAGCAGCAATGTCAGCTAAGGCTCTGGATGCCTATTATGTTGGCGAGCCTTTTGCAGCACAGGCATTAAAAAGCGGTGATGCCCGCCTTTTATTCTATGTGGAAGATGTCTGGGAAAATTTTATCTGTAATCTTGTGCTTGTTAAAAATGATTTGATAAAAAATGATCCAGAACTCGTGGGTAATCTTGTGCAGTCTGCTGCACGTTCAGGATTCTGGGCCAGAAAACATCCTGACAGTGCTGCCCGGATTGCCTCAAAATATTGGAACCAGTCACCAGAACTTGTACTTCATGCCATGACCGTTCCGAAAGACAGGATATTGTATGATCGATATATTCCCGTTCAGGCTGAGATAGAGCATCTGGCTGCAAAGATGCTTCATCACGGACTCATTGAAAACGATGATATAAGAGGTCTTGTCGATGATCGGTTTGCAAAACAGGCTGATATTTCAAATATTGGTGATATAAACACCATCCTGAATTTCGATTGGTAAAAGGGGTACGGAAAGAAATAATTACCCAAAAGATTGCGTCGGATTTTGGTTCGTATAATTTTTTTCCGTGGCCATAAGCTTCATTGTTCCGAAATTTTTGGATCTGAATGATTATGCAGAGGGGTTCTTTCCTGTACCAATCGGCCTGCATTCTGACAGTTCAAAGGTTTTGCAAAAAGATATCCTTGGGCTGACTGGCATTTTAAATCACTCAGGATGGAATGCTGCTCTGCTGTTTCAACACCTTCGGCAATCACTTCTATCCCCAGTCTGTGGGCTAAGGAAATAATGGCTTCGACGATTTTCCGGTCTTCTGTCGCGGCTTTTTTCATGGGCAATACAAAGCTTCTGTCTACCTTCAGAGTATCTATTGGCAACTGCTGAAGATAGCTTAAAGAGGAATATCCAGTTCCAAAATCGTCGATAACGATACGAATTCCGAGGTCTTTCAGATAATTCAGGGCATCAATGGCTGCCGTGGTATCTTCCATAATCACGCTTTCGGTGATTTCGAGTTTCAATTGACTCGGTAACAGTCCTGTTTCATCAAGTATTTTTTTTATATCCGCTGCCAGGCCCTGCTTTGAAAACTGTTTGCCTGAAAGATTCACGCTTACGAACAGAGGCTTTTCAGTTGGTATTTGTTTTTGCCAGCTGCATAATTGAAGACAGGATTGTTTCAGCACCCACCTGCCTATGGGGATGATCAAACCAGTTTCTTCCGCAATGGATATGAATACATCAGGCATTATAATACCCTGTTTCGGATGGTTCCAGCGAATCAGGGACTCGAATCCGACCAACATGCCTGAGCTTACAGAAACTATGGGCTGATAAAATACCTCAAACTGCTCCTTGTCAACGGCTTTTCTCAGGTCTGTTTCGAGCTGGAGGAGGAACAGGGCTTTCTCATGCATTTTGGGGTCGAAAATCTCAAATCTTGCCTTTCCTTTTTCCTTTGCATGATACATGGCAGCATCCGCATCACGGATAATATTTTCCGGTATTTCATAATGGTCTGTGTCAAGTACTATGCCGAAACTAGCTGTTGAATATACCTCCTTGGTATCGAGTTTAAACGGTTCCTTTAAAGTCTTTTGAATTCTTTTGATGATCAGAATAGCACAGTCCCGGTTTTCGATATTCTCGAAAAGAATAGCGAATTCATCTCCTCCGAAACGGGCAATTGTGTCAATATCTCTAAGGCTTTTTGCTATCCGTTGAACAAAAGCTATCAGCAGGGAATCTCCGGCCATGTGTCCTAGGCTGTCATTGATATTTTTGAATCGATCTATGTCGAGATAGGCCACTGCAAAATGATAATTATTGATTCGTTTACTGCGTTTGATTGCCATGTTCAAATGATCCATGAATAATTGCCGATTAGGCAGATTGGTTAAAGAATCGTGGAATGCCTGGTGATATATTTGCTTTTCAGCTTCCTTCAACCCAGTGATATCCGAAAGAGATATTACGCTTTCACAGCTTCCCTGTATGCTGGCATATGAAAGAAGTATGTTGCGTTTTTTCCCGAATTTATCTATCAGGTTGCACTCCAGTGAATTAATAATCCGTTTTTGATGTTCGAGATCCTGTGAAAATTCGGTTTTTTTCAAAAGTCTTTCCATATTGTTCATATCGATAAACTCAAGCCAGGCTTTTTTTCCCTCAATTTCGTTTTTTGTATAACCGGTGATATGCTCGAATTCCGAATTTGCGAGGGATATGACCCTTTCTTTATCGATAATGATGGTCGCAGCTCCTGTATTTTCGAATATGGCCCGGTATTTGCTTTCTGATCGTTGTGCTTTTTCCTCGGTTTTTCGGCGAGTGACTATTTCTTCATTCAACTGAAGGTTTAAATTGTGGAGTTCTTTAACTCTATCTGCAACCATAGATTCAAGGTTTTCAGAGTATTTCTTGAGAGAATCTTCTGCGGTCTTTCGCCGGGTGATATCTCTGGATACGCACTGGATTGTGGTAACCTGTCCAGCTTTATCAAGAATAAACACGGATCTTGTATCTGCCCAGAAAAATGAGCCGTCTTTTCTCTTTTGCTGGAACTCAAGCTTGAGAGTCTTTCGTTTTTCAGCCTCTGATGCCTGTACGACATTGTCAGACAATAATTTTTTCGTTTTTTTTAATGATTCGGCAGAAAGGATATCTTTAAGGGAAAGTTTCATGATTTCATGAACTCGATATCCTGTAACAGCGTACACTGAGGGGCTGAAATAGGTAAAAGCCAGATTTTGGTCCATAGTCCATATTATATCTGTGGCATTTTCAGCAAGCAGTCGGTATTTTTTTTCGTTTTCCTTAATTCTGGCCTGTGATTTTTTTACATTGTTTATTAAAAATTGGGTGATCATGCAATATCCCATGATGGTGGCAATCGCAATAATGGTTTGTTTATCGCTTGTACCCAGGATACTTTCTATAGTTCCATATAACGCTGAAACCGTGAAACCGATAAGCAGAAGTCTGAAATTGTCGGATTTCATTCTTGTTTTTTTTTTCATTTAGCCCCCCTTCAAATTTTCGTACTCAATAAAGTAAGGTAGCGATATATACAGTCAGCGGTCAATAAATCGGCCATAATCATATTTTTCAGCTATGCGGGGGCAAAAGCAATGCTCCCCCGGTGGCTGCCCCTGCTGAAAGATTGGCAAACAGAGATTGTTCCTGATTGCACTGGTTGATCAACACCAATAAATCTACGAATTTTATCGGTTCGTGCTGTTGGATGGGGCAATCCAGGAACCTGTATAAACTAAAAATCTAAAAAAGTGAATGGAAAGGTTTGGAAGATTGAGGGCAGCATGTTTTAAAAACAAAAAAAGGCAGCCGCGTTCCGCGCGGCTGCCTTTTTTTAAAAATGCTGTAATAGCGATGAGTTAAATCATTTTGTAAGATCCACCAGCCCCTTTGTGTCAGTTGGAGTACTGGCTTTTTCATCTTTTTTTATTTCTTCGAAAAAAGTGGCTGGATCAGTGACAAGATTTTCATATTTCCATTTGCTGATCACATATGTCCAGGAGCCTATCTTTTTATTCAGCTTATCCGCCTGTTTTTTAAGCTTGACCGAGTCAATTTTAACCGAGTCAATTTTGGGTGCATCACTTTTTTCTGATGGAGCAGTATTTTCTGCAACTGGAGCGTTCATATCTGTCTTGTCAGTTGCAGTTTTTGCTGCTTCTTCCACAGGCTTTTTTTCTTCGGGCTTTTCATAACTGACATCAGCCTTGAGATAATATAAAGCATCTTTGCCATTAGCTGCGGAACTGGCCTTGATTTTGTAGACTGTTCCGTCAAACATCTGGTATTCAAAAAGAAACGCTTTATCCATGCCGGTTTTTGTGTCAGCATCCGCCGGGTTTTCAACATCTTCCATGCGAAGTGAAGCCAGAGCTGAAAAAAGACTGCTTATTTTATTTGCTATCAGTTTACTGCCTTCCGGGACATCCTTATCGATTTCTGGATCTTTTCCTTTTTCAGGGCGCTGGATTGTATAAAGAGGCTCTTTTGTCTCTGGTGCAAAGCAAATGACCTGCTTTACATCATCGGCTTTTACGTCCATTACCTCTTTTACAAGCCAGTCTGTGGATTTTTTATCTAAGTATTTAAAATCCTTGTCCACAAGATAGATATCCGATTTTGATGCAGACATTACATAATGCCCGCCGCCTGACTCTCTTTCTTTTCCCAAAATCAGGCTGGCGATCATCTTATCTTCAGCGTCTTTTAAGGTAAGCATGCTTCCCTTGTTATCTGCTTTTGCATCGCTGTTGTCAGGTGCAAAAAGGGCAAGACGTTTTTTTGTGGCATCGGATGCAGGAAACTGCCTGCCAACCTTCAAATCTCTTATTTTTTTGGACAAATCTGTTATCATTTTGAAATCAGCAGGATAATCGAACCTGCTTTCCACAGCCCAGATTTTTTCCCCTTTTTTAAGGACAACCTCATCATCAGCGCTTTTAATGTTGATAGAGGCAATATCATTTATGGGAAATGTTGTAAAAAGGCTTTTCCCCATTTCACTTTTTGCAGTGCCGGATTGTTTTTGATTCATCGAAAACCAGGCAATGCCGGCCAGAACCCCGCAGATGACCGCGAGTGTTATAAATGTTTTCGCTTTCATATCTTCCTCGCTGGTTTTATGCTTTTTTTCTTCTGTAAGCCCAGTAGCCAAGACCCGCCAGGATGACAAGTCCGGGCATCATAAACAAGTTGATAAGCTTGATTCTGTCTCCGAGCCTTTCGATATCAGCAGTCTTTTTTCTTCGAACTTCTTTAAGTTCTCTGTTGATTTTCTGCTTATCTTCCTGAAACTTCTTGATTTCCTTTTCCTGCTCTTCGCTCAGAATATATTTTTGTGAAGAATCCTTCTGCTGATCAAGTTCTCGAAGCTTTTTATTGGTCTCTTCCACTTTGCGGACAAGTTCCTGTTCCCTGACCATGAGTTTTGCGGCAGCGGCTTTTTCCATTTCCTGGATTCGTGTAAAGCTGCGTTCAAATTTTCCGCGAGATCTGATGCTGATCAAATTTTCAGACCCGGTGAGTATTTCACATGAGTTGAGCAGGAAATTCAGGTTATCATTGAATATCCTGGACAGATTGAAGCCAAGAAAATTCTGTTGATTCACATAATAGGCATCAAACAGCATGTCAGAATCGGCAACAACTATAATGGTTGACTTTGTTTTGCCTTCTGCCAGATGATTATCCGCATTGGAAGCCTCTTCTTTACCGTCATTGCCAGAGGCATTTTCAGTATCATTTTCAGCGTCATTTTCAGCGTCATTTTCAGCGTCAGGGCTTTTCGGTTTACCATCGGGAAATGCGGTTTTAAATTTCCCGCTGATCTTAACGGCCATATCATAGTTTTCATCGGACGCTTTAAAATCCCTGCGTAAAAACGCGCTGCCCATTCTGATTCTGAACGATTCGGTCATAGACGAATTTTTGCTTGAAGTGATCAAAGCTTCATATTCGTATTCGCTTTCCTCATCTTTCATGATCCTGCCTGCTATGGGAAGAAGCATGGAGTCAAGGTTAGCAGTTATGATATTGTCGGGATTGAAAGACGCTGAAGGAATTGACAGCCATAAAGGATTGTCTTCGACCTGATTATTCCGAGTTCTCAGACGGGTGGCAAGGTCGAAATCCATAACGATTTTTTCACCTTCCATTGTAATACCCCAGGCAGAAAACAATGCTTTGGGATTGGAAGTACTCGCTTGCCCCTGCCTTTGTCCCTGTGATGCGTCTGATACTGCAAGAGGATCTGCATAAACTATGAGATTTCCTCCCGCAAGCACGAACTGATCTACTGCATATTGCAGGTCTTTGGAAATATCTTTCGGGTGCAGAAGGAAGAGAAGATCATAGCTTTTATCAAGCTTTTTTGCACTGGAAGCAATTTCTTCCACATCATATGTTTTTTTCAATTCGCTCACAAACAGCCACGGGGGCATTTTTCTGCCCTGCATCTGCATTTGAAGCATGGGCGGAGTTCCAAAAATCGGGAGTGTGCTGATGATGCCGATTTGAGGTTTTTCAGGGGCCTGGAGTCTTGATATGATCCGTGTTATATCATATTCCAGATGTTCTTCTCTGGACAGATCAAGGCTTTTAATAGCTTCTTCCTGATCTGCTGCAAGGGCAACAAGGCCAAAATAAAGCTTTTCCCCGGTAGGCATGTCGATTCCTTCGATCCCGTATTTAACAGCCCAGTCTTCTTCTTCTGAGTCGGGCTTTGGATCGTATTCTTCGATTTTTACCATTCCGTTTGAATAATATTCATATTCAGCCAGGAAATCGAGGAGTCTTTTCGTGTAGGTTTTTATGTGAACAGGGATGTTCGCATTGTCTTTGGAAAAAAAGACTTTAATGGTAACATCTTCTGTCAACTCGGTCAGTATTTTTTTGCTTCCCTGAGAAAGCGAATAAAGTTTGTCTTCTGTTGCGTCCCAGCGCAGGCTGATCTGGGAAAAGATGACATTTATAAGGACCAGGATTGCCAGTATCAGTCCCAGCCCTCCTGCCGAGTAAAGGAACTTGCTGCCTGCCCTGTATTCTTCGACTTTTCTATCGTTTGACATCGCTGTACTTCTGCCTCCGATTCAGGTTCTTCGGTTTTGAATTATAATGCCGTTGGCAAACAACATGAAAAATATCACCGACGAATAATATACCAGATCTCTCAGATCCAGGATTCCTCTTTCTATAGAAATGAAATGGGTCAGAAAACTCATTTCATTGACGATACTCATAAACCATCCGGGAGTCCATCCGGGCAGCATTTCGGTTATCGGCGGATAACCCGCTAAGATGAATACAAGACAGGCTGCAACTGCCAGGACAAAGCTGATTACCTGGCTGCGTGTAAGAGCTGATGTCATGATGCCTACACTCAAAAAAGCGCCTGCCATGAGAAAGCTTCCCATATATGCACAAAAGATTGTCCCCATATCCGGGTTTCCAAGATAACTAACTGTTATCACAATTGGAAATGTAAGGGCCAGTGCAACACCAATAAAAATCCATGCAGCCAGAAACTTTCCGATAATGACTTCCCATACGGTGACCGGAAAGGTCAGTATGAGTTCAATGGTCTGCATACGCCGTTCTTCAGACCACAGCCTCATAGCCACCGCTGGAATCAAAATAATGAAAATCCAGGGATGCCATTGGAAAAAGCCTCTGAGATCGGCCTGACCGACTTCAAAAAACTTGCTGATGTAAAAAGTGAAAAAGCCTGAAAGAAGCAGAAATATGACGATGAAAACATAGGCCAGGGCAGATCCAAAATACCCTGTCAACTCCCGCTTCATTATGGCTTTAACATTGTTTACCGATTCATTCATTCTCATATCATAAGACCTGTGTTATTTAGTATCGGTTATTTTTCTGAACACCTCATCCAGGCGTCCCTGTTCCACGAAAAATGATCTGGGAGTGTATGAATGTTCGGACAGGGCAGACATTACCGGGTCTACTATAGGCTGTCCGGAACTTTCCGGAAAAAGGCGTACCTTGAACAATGATCCGTCCTCTTCGATAAGCCTGGCTGTTTTAACCCCTGACACCTGTTCCATTTTTGAAATGAAACTTCCAGAGTCACTGTCGGACATAGTCAGAGCGATAGCTCCATGAATCTCTGAGCGCTCCTTGAGTTTTTCCGGGGTATCATCGGCTACCATTTTTCCCCTGGTGATGATTGTGGCTCTTGTACATATAGCATCAACCTCATCAAGGATATGAGTTGAGAGGATGATCACCTTTGCCGCACTCATCTGCCGGATCATGAGCCGAACTTCGTGCTTCTGGTTTGGGTCCAGTCCGTCCGTAGGTTCGTCCAGAATCAGATAATCGGGGTCATGAATAATGCTCTGGGCAAAACAGACCCTTTGCTTGAATCCCTTTGACAGGGTGCCGATGGTCTGCCGTCGGACTTCAGGCAGAAAGCATTTTTCAATGGCTTCTTCCACTTTCAGATTTCGAGCAGGACCTTTAAAACCCCTGATTTCAGCACAAAAAGCAAGATAATCAAACACGCTCATATCAGGATAAACAGGTGCATTTTCAGGCAGATATCCTATCTTTTTTCGAGCAGATATGGGATCTTCAAGTATATCCGACCCGCCGATAACCGCCGTTCCTGCAGAAGGGGGAATAAAACCGGTAATCATCCGCATGGTTGTGGACTTACCCGCGCCATTGGGACCCAGAAAGCCAAGTATCTCTCCTTTCTCAACTTGAAAGGAAATATCATCCACCGCCTTTTTGGCCCCAAAGAATTTTGTAAGATTCTTAACCTCTATCATAGGCCAGCTTACTCCTTAGGTTTCTTGTCATTGTTACCAATAAAAAAAATGGTTACTGTCAATAAAAAGTCAGACAAAATCTATTCCATCTTTGGTTTTTGTCAAGGGCAGTCTTTATTTTTTTTATCTGTCTTGCCAGCGCCCGAATCTTTTGCTATGGTGTCA
>JAUCGE010000405.1 GCA_030377965.1 Desulfobacterales bacterium HSG16 | reverse complement strand
CCTATGCTCAAATACGTTTGAACCTCTTTCAATCAACATCTCTGCATTGATTTTTTCCAACCGGGTGCAAAATTTGTTTGTATCAGCGCTCCATAAGCTCACAAAAAAATGTTGTGCTTCAGTGCTGATTACAGAGAGAAGTGTTTGACAATCCGCCGATTATGCGTTATGTTACTCTGTTTTAAAATAAAAATAGGGATATAGCATATGTCAGAAGTAAACATAATCAGGACTGCCAGAGAGATGCAGGAACGCTCGACATCTTTGATAAAAACGGGCAGGAACATCGTATTTGTACCCACTATGGGATTTCTTCATGAAGGCCATCTTTCCCTGGTCAGGGAAGGTAAAAAGCATGGAGATCACATTGTTATGAGCATTTTTGTAAACCCCGCACAGTTTGGGCCAAACGAGGATTTTGACTCGTATCCCAGGAATTTTGAAAGGGATCTCAAACTTGCACAGAGCCAGGGGGTGGATGATATTTTTGCACCTGAAAAAGATGCCCTGTACGAAGAAAATTTCCAGACTTATATCAATCTTGAAAAACTGCCGAAACGATTGTGCGGTATCTCAAGGCCGATTTTTTTTCAGGGCGTTGCAACCGTGGTTGCCAAATTATTCAATATTGTCAAGCCTCAGGCTGCCGTTTTTGGAGAAAAGGATTATCAGCAGTTACAGATCATCCGGCGCATGGTTACTGATCTCAATTTCGATGTAAAGATAATCGGCGGAGCAACAGTCAGAGAGCCTGACGGCCTTGCCATGAGTTCCCGCAATGCGTATCTCAAACCGGAGCAGAGAGAATCTGCCCTTTCACTTTCCCGATCCATGAAAAAAGCCCAGTCTCTTGTCGATGATGGCACTTGTGAGGCTTCAACCATAATAAAAGAGGCTTCCGATTTGATTCAATCATTTCCGGAAACTGCAATCGACTATATCTCAATCGTCGATCCAGATACATTGGAGGATATGGAAACTATTGACAGGCCGGCACGCATGATCCTTGCTGTAAAGGTAGGCCAAACCCGTCTGATTGATAACAT
>JAUCGE010000123.1 GCA_030377965.1 Desulfobacterales bacterium HSG16 | reverse complement strand
AATGTCTTATAGCTGATGCCAATATTTTATATTTTCAAGACTGGCAAAAATAAAATTTTTGTCAAGATTTTAAGTGTTTGAAAATACACTGCTATTTTGTCAAGTTTTAAAAACTTGATAGTCGAGTGTAAAAATAAATAATCATCAAGGGATAAACCTCATTTTTCCGAAAAGAGGACTTATCATATGGCTACAAAAATTGTTACAGCAGACAATATGCAGGCGCAGATATCAGAATTGCTTCTGTTAATTTCAAAAGGTGATGATATTATTATTGAAAAAGATAACAAACCATTTGCAAAATTAACAGCAATTTCTGGATTCGGAAAAAAAAGAGTTCCTGGACTGAACAGAGGCGAAATCAGGGTCAGCGAAGATTTTGACGAACCTCTGCCCGATGAATTCTGGCTGGGGAAAAAATGAGACTGCTGCTTGATACCCATGTTTTTATCTGGTGATCAGACGAACCTGGATATTTACATGCTGGAAAATCTGACGATGCATCATCGTGATCTATTTGACAGATTACTGATTTGCCAGGCACTTGAAGACAGGCTGCTTTTAGTCAGTTCCGTAGGTTGACTTTAATAAAAGAACCGTATAGAGTCAGCAGGAATGACAAAAGAGTACGTTCTGAAAAAAGGAGCAGATATGCCAGCGAAAGATGTTTTTCATTATCAGGCCAGACATGCGTTAGAGAAAGATGGATGGGTGATTACACATGATCAGTTCTTCATACAGTCAGGTGGCGTGGAAATCTATATTGACTTAGGAGCAGAACATCTCATTGCTGCTCAAAAAGAACGGCAAAAAATTGCCATAGAAGTCAAAAGCTTTGTTGCTCCATCAATCATTTCAGAATTTCATACCGCTGTTGGCCAATATATTGACTATCGCTCAGTTCTTGAAGATGAAGAACCTGATCGCAAGATATATTTAGCCGTTCCCAGTGATATTTATGAGTCGTTTTTTCAATTGCCCTTTGCACAAAGGGTTATGACAAGAAATCAGATCTATGTAATGGTCTTTGATGTCACACAGGAGGTGATTGTTCAATGGCACGATTAGGCGAGTATCAAAGTTATATTGAAGAGATTCTTTTCGAGTATCAGCAATGTCCTCCAGCGTATGGAGACGTTGATATGGAGATACTGATTGACCGAGAACAACATCATTATCAGTTGATCTCTGTAGGATGGAACAAGGATCGGCGGATTTGGGGTTGTGTCATCCATGTCGATATTAAAAATGAAAAAATTTGGATTCAACACGATGGAACTGAAGAAGGGGTGGCAAATCTCCTCGTCAAAAGAGGGGTTCCAAAGCAGGACATAGTCCTAGCTTTTCATGCTCCTTATAAACGTCAATACACTGAATTTGCGGTGAATTGATTGTATGGCAAGATGAGCCAGGCAGTCTCAGAGGTTCTGGCTCTTACCTACGTCTAATAACTACAAAACGTGAATATCCAGATCTGTATCTGGTCTGGCTGTTTGCCAGATGCTTAAATGATAAGTTACCCCGGTTTGCCCCATCTTTCTTTCTGCAATAGTCATAGATAGCCTCCTTATTCTCTCATCACCGAGTTTTTCCATTTCTCGGTCGATCATTTTTCTGAGTCTCTCAAAATTTTCATCCCTGGTATTTATGTCGTATCTTTTTTTCTTCAATATTCATTTTGAGGTCTGCGCTGTTGAATTTTTTTGCCGCGTTGAGTTCTTTTTTCTCAGACTTTCGTGTTTGTGTCAAAAGTAAATTTTTTGCCTGATCGGAAAAAACTCACAAGAAATTGTCTTGACACATTCTTGATCATGAGAAACAACCGGAACGATGATAACAGATAAATACATATGGACGAAACGATAACTGATGCTCTTTTTCAACTTTTAATGCTGCGGAATCTTTGAAACCAATGAAAGAAAACGATATTTCACAAATCGACCTGTTTCCTGTTTATAAGGATACAGACCATTACATCACGGACAATCACATCACGGACAATCCTCCGGAATCCGGGCGTACATTCGAGACAGATGTGACCAGGGTGGTTCATTCCGGCCTGATCATGCGACCGATATATGAGCTGGAAACCCGAAGATTCAGGCAGACCGACGAGGATGATCGGGAGAATGCCTGGGAGCGGATCGATCTGATGTGGCTCGCGTTTGCAGTTCTGGATACGATAGCGGAAATGACCGAATATCTTGTGGGAGCCACCCGAAACCAGATACTTGAAAAGGTGAAACCTCTGGCAGAGCGGCAGATGGATGCCGGGAGGATCGACATTACCGATGAAGAATTTGACAGAATACTGAACAAAATTTTCGATCATCTGGTGAATCGTAAAAACCGGTATCTGCCATTTGAATATAAATATTTTGACGCAGGTATCGGCTCTTTTTCCCTGCGCCGATTCTGGCTCATTAAGACTGTGTTCACGGGTAAGGGCAGAGAAGCTCTGTACACGTTGACTGATGAGGGGTATGCCGCATATTTCGGGCTTCATGAAACCGGGGCGCTGGATGCCGCAGCCATTGGAAATCTCCGGATTCAACTGCTCATCGAACGGGGCAAGGTGGATGATGCCATGTCGGTTGCAGAGCAGAACCGAAAACAGTGTATGCGGAAGGCCCATGAGGTGCGGCAGACGCGGAGAGCCATACTTCGCAACATCCGGTCAGTCAATTTTGCCACTATTGATGCCCTGGCTGACGAGGGAACCAGTCAGGCAACCAGGGTACAACAGGAAAGCGGCAGACTCCATCACATGGTACTCGATCACCTCATGCGGATAGATGATGAAAAACAGTCTTACCAGCTCCATCGACTTGCAGAAATGCTGGAAGGGCTTAATACCCGTTTGATGGAACTTTCCGTGGAATTACAGCAACTGCCGGAAGATTTTCACGCACACAGCCACAAGCTGTTCCGAAAACATTCAACAGGGGCGCTGCCAGGGGCAGACAAAGTCATGCAGCGGGTCTGCACAGCTTCGGAACAGGATGCGGCCTGCATAGGACGAGAATTCATCGCCCGATTCGATCCACCGGCACGAAGACCTCTTTTCGATCCTGCTTTGATTATCGAAGCCTGTGACCGGGCATTGGAACGACAGCAGACTCCGTGGGATCGGATGCAGCAGGAAAAGGAAATCGAATCCAAAATTGTAGAGCGGTACACACCGGAACTCACTGAGCCTGTAATGAATGCTGCCTTTGATCTTCTTCGTACCAGGGTTCGTCAATCAGGCGAGATACTCTTGAGTGAGGTGCTGAACCAGGCTGTTGAAGCTCAAAATCCAGAAGGCAGGGGGACAGAATACTCTTCTTTCCTGCCTCTGGCCCTGGCAATGGCTGTTTTTCAATGCATTGCTGACAAGCGGATAGCTGAGAAACACCGTCTGCGGGTAGAACTCAAAAATCCTGAAAGCCGGTTTTCCATGAATCTGCCAGATGAAAGCCGTTACAGGGGGCATGAACTGATTCTTTCCTGGCTTGATGTAAAAACTCTGCCCCGTTTGCAGGGCAGGTGAAAAATTTATTAATCAGATAATCTATCGAAAAAAGTTAAAAAAATATATGGTCAGATACTTAAAATCAAATATTATGTGAGAAAATAAAATGGATTCAAATTCAGAAATATATCAGGTTAACCGGCTGATCTACCTGAGCATGGCGTACAGCAATGCACGACGGCTTGACACACGGCAGCAGGCGGAAATGGAAGAACTGATGCAGCGATTTCAGGCATCTGAAGAATTTCGTCAGATAATTACAGTTGGAATCGAAGCTATGGAACTCAGGCTTCTTTCATATGAAGATAGAGGGCTTCGTTTGAGTGCCAAAAACACAGGCAGTTATTTTGCATCCACTTTGACTGACTACGGCAAGGTACTGGCACGGACAGAACTCAAAGCGGCAGACGTACTTTGCATTCATTGTGCCATTGCAACTGCATTTTTTCCGACCGATGCAGATCTGGACGCACCTGTGGAAGATCTGGGCGTAATTCTGGTCGAAGATGTGGTCGAAATTCTTCGGCGGTTTTCAAAGCAGGAAGCAAATCTGGAAGAAGATGACGACCTGCTCCATCCCCACGTCCGGACAGTGGCTCTGAGGATTCGGGAGCTTCCAGAAGAAAACCCTGACAGTCGGAGAATGGGAGGCGGTAATTCCTGGTCGGAACTGATCGGCAACGTTATCAGACATATGGTTGAAACCGGGTATATTCTCCAGTTCGATGAAGCGAACGAAATCGAATACAGGCCCACACCCGCATACCAGGCCGCAATCCGGGAAGGTATGGTCTATACCTTCAATGCATTCCGGAAACTTGTAACCAATACTGAAGAGTGAAATTTTTATAATGTATCGAATACGAAAGTTTTTTATAAGTGATATAATTGCAGGGGAAAACATCCTGCAGAACGGCTATTTCCCAATTTTCAGAGGAGAAGAACAATATGCCGATCATGGCGTGGTTTTCGCTGCCAACGGTACATGCAAGACTACCCTTTTATCTTTTCTTCTGACGGTTTTCTGTCCAGAAACAGCAAAGTTTGTCCAGCACCTTCAATCCGGCGGGGACAAGACTCTTGCTCAGTATCTGATTCCGGGCCGGCCTGCAATTGTTATGCTGGATCTTGTCACGACACTTGCGCCTACGCTTTTCAATCAAGAGCCGGTGGAACACGAAGTGGTCGGACAGTTGTTATATCGACATAAAAGCGCAACAGGCAAGTTGAGCAGAACCTATTTTAAAGCGAACAACCCGGAAGAGTTTTTTATATCGATTCAAAACAACTGGCGGGAAAAGCTTATAGCAGATCAGCCTTATACATCTGTAAGGGATTTTATTCTCCCACAGGTGGATCAGACCGCATCCCAGATGGAATGGAAAGGCAAACTGGAAAAACTCGGGCTTGATCCCTGGCTTATGGGCAGACAGATCGACTTTGCCCGGAGTGAAGGTGGAATAAAAGATGCGTTCAAGTTTAGATCTGAAACCGATTTCGTATCTTTTTTTCTAAGCTGCGTTTCCGATATGAACTCGGCAGAGCAACTTCGGAAAAACGTAGTACAGTCAATAAAGAAGATGAAGGATCGGCCAGCTAAAAATGAGCAATTGACAGCAGCCAGAAATCTGAAACAGCGGATAATCGATTTCGACGAACTGGCTGTTACATGGCGAAATGCTGCACAGAATGCAGATATGTGCCGGATTCAACTGGGAGAAGCCGCTCATCTGATACAGGATGCGGAAAAAAAAGCCGGTGAACGTTTAGAAGAAGTCAGCCGCGTATTAAAAGAAGAAAAGGGGGAACGCGGAAAAGAGCAGCAGCTTCTGGAAATTGCACAAGTCAACCTGATTCGGATCGAACAGGCGGGTTTTATGCTGACGATTCAATCTTTCATGGAAAAAAACCAGAATGCGGCATTGGCTATCACAAAAGAAACAAAAGAACAAAACGGGCTGGATGCCGCAGACCTGATGGCCCGCTTGCGGCATGTCAGAGCCGAGGCAGGAGACAAGGAAAGCGCTCTGTCCCAGGCAGATTCCAAAATTGATCCGGTACGGGAGATGGTCAATATCCGTGCTGCTCAGTATCACAAACGGCTTGATCATGACAAAACCAGGCTCAAAACTCAAATTGCCTCTTTCGACAAGGAACAGGAAAAAATTACCGTAGTCTTGAACGATTCCAAAACACAGATTGCAGGTCTGGGCCGAGAATTGAGCCGGACAACCTCTGAAATCGCCAATTTGAACGGCAGAATCGATTCTGCAATCGAAGCTCGGAAAGCTCTTCCCCTGAAACCGGGAGAAAACCCGGAAGACGGTGTGAACCGGATGAAAAAAGAAATTTTTGAACATGAAAGCAGGATAGAAAAAATCGAAAAACAGATTCAAGAACTTGATAAACTGATAAATGATGAAAATAAGAAACTGGAAAACCAGAAGACGGACAGACTCGAAACAGGACAACATATAAAAGAGGCAATAATTAAAAAAGATGATGAAGCAAAACAACGAGAAAAAATTCTGGCGGACAAAAACATTCAGATCGTAGCCGGAGCCTCTGATTTCGAGCCTTCTCATGCAGACCTTTCGTCCCGCATGGATGAATCCATCGCACGTATGAAAATTCGATTTGAAGAAAAACAGATCGAAAAACTTAAAATAGAAGCAAAACTTGCAGGTCTTGCAGAAATCGACAGCCTGGCCGTGGATCAACAGGTTAAAGAACTGATTGCCCATTATACTGCACAGGGCATTTCAGCCAGCACTTTAAAAGCATTTCCGGAATATCTTTCTTCTCTTTACAGCGAAGAACCGGAACGAATCGGCAGATTCATGGAAAAAGATCCGGGTCGCTTCACAGGCATAATGGCCGCAAATGAAAAAATCATCGAAAAGATCTGCAACCTGCCAGTTCCAGAATGGCTTCACAAACCCGTAATAATTTCTAAAGCCTGTACAATTGATGAGGTCAAAACCACTGAGCATAATGTCATCGCTCCGCCAGATCCCAATGTTTACAGTAAAGGCCATATCGAAGAATTCAAGACAGAACTCAGGCAGAACATCAACGCTCTGGAAGACGAAATAACGATACATGAGAAAAATCTGAAATCCTATGCCGCATCCGGCAGAACTCTCCATGATTATCGAAATTTATGGCCGGACAGAACTGCCGTGGATGCTGTTTCCGAGCGAGTAACAGCCTTGCAGCAGAAACAGAAAAATACACAGACCGGGATTTTCGAATCGGAAGAGATGATAAAAACTCTGTCAATCCAGAAAAAAGGTCTGGAAGACGAAGACTTTCGTAAAACATCTGAAATTACCAGGTTCAAACATCATATTGAACAGATAAGTGCATGGATTCGTCAGTATGGTGGCATGGATCAATGGAGAAAACAACAGGAAGAAAAGGAAGCTGTACAGAGAAATCTGGAAAAAAAACTCAGCGGCCTGGAAGAATCGGTAAAAAAATGGGATAAAAAAGCAAGAGATATTGAAGGCATGAAAGGAAAAAAAACGAGCGAACTCAGAGGACTTCAAGAAAGAGCTGTAGAAGTGCCGTTTACCGGAGATTTCGCACTTAGCGCGGATCTTGCCCGCAAGGCTCTTACAATAGAACTTTTTGACCTGCGGCAACTTCATACAACTGCCCTGGATACGGAGCGCCGTAAAACAGATGAGCTTGGCATAGGGAACTTGAAGCGGGAACTGGAACGGCTGGAACAGGACGCACAGGAATTATCGATAGAACTCGACAGGTTTGCTGCAAGCCACCCTTTCGACAGCAAAATGGCGGAGCAATGGTCGTCTGAAAACAAACGGGAACGGGAAGAACAAAGAGAGCATCTATCCAAATCGATTGACCGGAACCGGAACATCAAAGCCGAAGCTGAGGCTGAAATCAAGGTACATAAGCGGGATCTTTCTGAACGGACAGAAAAGCTTGCGGAAAAAGCAGCGCAGGGAATTATTCCAGACATTTTACCAGGTATTTTACCGGGCAATCTTACGGAAATGGAAGCTGACCAAATTGAAGCCATACAGATGGAAGATTGTGGTATCACAACTGAAAATTTAGAAGACCTGATGCATAGTGTCAAAGCAGAGACGCTCCGAATGCAGGAGGAGATAAAACGCCTGACAGAAAGAGTCCGGGATCTGGAAAAACAACTGCATGGTATAGCGCTATGGCATGGAAAAATAAGGCTCACTGCCGCTGCTGTGGGAACTGTGGAGCCTGTCTGGGACGATCTGTCTCCAAGAGATGACTGGCCGGATATTTTCGATACGGAAAACAGGTTGCAGGCCGCAGAAAAAATGTATGACAAAATCAGTGAACAGATGCAAAGCCTGACGGAAACCGAAAAAGATATGGAAAATTCGCGCAGACGCATGCATAATGGATTTGATACTCTTCAAAACCGGTTACGTGAAGATGCCATCAAAAAAAACCTGCCTGCGATCATTGATGAAATCGCACAATATGACGCAGAATCTCTGGGGAATCAAAGCCGTGAGCTGGTCGAAAAATGTGAACAGGTCGCAGTAAATATCGAAAGTGATCTGGAACGATCCGGAAAAATCGTGAAAAACATAGTCGATCAACTGTATCAGCACGGCATGGAATATCATAATAGAATTCAAACAGCGTCCAGAATAACCATTCCGGAAAAAGTCTTCATCTACGGAAAAAAGAAAATATTGCACGCGGGTTCCAGACTGGATTTTAACAAACAGGATGAAATCTTTCGACAGGCCATTGAAAACTGGCTTGATGAATTGATACAGCAGAACAGAGTACCGGAAGCCAGCGTAAAGAAAGGCAACCGCCTGGGATCGGAAATCCTGTATAGGCTCCTGCGTGCTACGGGACCAAAAACCGAATTTGGTATCCGCCTTTTGAAATGTGACGATACAGGCAAAAACTACGAACCTGTGGGTAAGGATTTCGGCTCAGGCGGCGAGGCATTGACCACGGCGGTATTACTCTATTCCCTGCTCACCTCCATGCGTCAGAAACGACGCCACAACCCGGAAGACCGGATTCCTGCTTTTTTGATCCTGGACAATCCTCTGGGAGTATGCAATCGATCCGATTTTCTGGACGCACAATTGAAAGTGGCTCGATCTATGGGTATTCAGTGTGTCTATCTTACTGGAATAAATGACAGAGAATCACTGGGATTGTTCGAACATCGGGTTGCAATCCGAAAAAGCGGCAGGCGGATCAATGTCGACGGGAAAGCATATGAGAGCCTGGGAACCTATGATACGCTGGAAATAATCGAACAGAATGTGGAAAGATCGGTTCAGTGATGTCGCCATTAAACAAAAGAAAGGAGTAAATTAATGGAACAGGTGATTCGGAATACAATAAAGGCAGTATTGAACACATCAGAACACAAAAAAGTCAAAATTAAGACTATTTTGAATAGTATCAAGCGTTCCATAGAGGGAAAATACAGTATTTTTGAATTGGAAAACCGTCTGCCCGATATTCTTATGTCTCTGCAGGACGAACAGGTATTGCTGCTTCCGTCCCAAAAAGGCAAGCGAAAAAGCTGGGACAGAAATACGGGGCTGCCTAATTTCGTGTGGGTTGTAAAAACGGAAAATCTTGATGCAAAAAATACCCTGAAAGAAGAATGGGACAGTTTGCGAAACAAAACCGCCTGGGAACCGACCATCATGGTTGAAATCTGCGAAGATTTTCGCAATCAGGATCTGGAAGACGCAATTTTTGTAAACGATTACCTGAAAGAACGGAAACCTGATATAAAAAAAATTCCCCACAGGGAACGTTCCCTTCAGATATTTGGCGATGAAAAGTATCTCGATAAAAAGAATCGAAAACCATTTGGAGGGCTTATCACCCTTGCACAGCTCGATTGCTTTTATTGCCCTTCTCCCCTCCCCTTTCAACCATTGCCCAAAAGGAGGAGTAAAATAAAAGAAAAGCCAAAACCTCTTTTAATAGTAGAAAATTCGAACACATACTGGAGCTGCTGCAAAGCTAACGAATTAGGGAGGCTGTTTGCAGCAGTCGTTTACGGCCAGGGATTCAAGGCGATGAGCAAAGAAAAAGCGTGTGAAAGTATCCCGGCAATTGAGCATGAACTTCATGCAGAAGGAATCTGGTATTTTGGAGACCTTGATCCGGCAGGGCTTGAAATTCCGTATAAAATCGATCAATATCGGAAAGCGGAAGGAATGGAAGCAATTCAGCCAGCATTACCTTTATATAAAGCACTGATGACAAAAGGATTGATCACGGGTTATGAGAGAAAACAAAAAGGGCCGGAACCTGAATGGATTCAAGAATGGCTCGGTCCGGATATTGCCGATATATATCTGGAACTGTCAAAAAACTGTCGATGGCCCCAGGAAGGGCTTACGGCAACGGATATGCTTCTGGCCCTGACTAACGATTCCTGGATTTTTCCTTGAAAATAAAAAATATCACATTGAAAGAAATTTTATGAACATCCCTGTTACAGGTCAATGCTGGATGAGTGAAACCGATCCGAACAGAAAGTACTGAACTCAAAGAAAGGATTTCATCATGAATATCACACTAATGGACGGGGGTATGGGTCAGGAACTTCTGGCTCGTTCGTCGACAAGACCGACAGGTTTATGGGCTACACAGTTCTTGATAGATACGCCTGAGCTGGTTGGAGAGGTGCATAGCGATTATTTTGCGGCAGGTGCGAACATTGCTACCACAAACAGCTATAATCTCCACCGGGATCGACTTAGATTTTTTGATATAGAAAATCGGTTTGCAGATCTGCACCGTCAGGCATGCACAATTGCAGTCTCGGCGAGGGACAGGCATGGACGCGGCCTGGTTGCGGGAGCGATAGGGCCGACAGGATGGTCATATCGGCCTGATCTTGCGCCGCATGCTGAAAAAGCCGCTGAACTTTATGCTGAGATTGCACGATTACAGGCTCCTTATGTAGATATAATCCTGTGTGAAACAATGTCATCGGTTGAGCAGGCGCGTGGAGCGGTGATGGGGGCCGGGGTCGTGAACATGCCCGTCTGGCTGGCTGTTACTGTTGATGATAAAGATGGGTCGAAGCTCCGGTCAGGAGAGTCAGTAACTGAAATATTATCAATAATCGCAGAATTCAAGTTAGAAGCTGTGCTGATAAATTGCTCTGTGCCGGAGGCCGTGGATGCAGCGATCCCTCTGCTGGCAAATCCAGATGTTCCAATCGGTGCCTACGCAAACGGATTTGTAAAAATTGCTATGGATTTCATGAAAAGAGGGTCTACGGTGGATCGATTGGAAAAACGATCAAACCTGGGGCCAGAAGCTTATGCGGACTTTGTTGATGGCTGGATCAGACAAGGGGCATCAATCGTCGGTGGCTGTTGTGAGATTGGCCCTGCTCATATTAAAGAACTGAAAAGGCGATTTAAGGGATTTCCAAATTAATAAAATACCTGATGGTAGGGCGGGGTTCCGTCCCCGCCATCTTTCGGCGTGGGCGGAACCCCGCCCCTGTAAGTTAAATTTTAATTACCTGATCATATATTATGTAACAATCCGTAGGGGCAATCCCTTGTGGTTGCCCTTTGCTGAAAATACAAAATGTTCCGTTTTCAAGCAGGGCAACCACAAGGGATTGCCCCTACGAAAATCTTAAA
>JAUCGE010000122.1 GCA_030377965.1 Desulfobacterales bacterium HSG16 | reverse complement strand
TCATATCGTTGCTGATTTATCAAGCAAAAAGTTGTAAAATTAACGTCGATTGGTTTAAAAAGAGGAGCAAACGCTTGGTATTAAGCTGTTACAGATACGGTATCTTGATAGGCAGCCGAAACTCCTGTCAGTAGGCTCATTCATTAAAAGATCAATTAAGTGCCTGGGTGTCTTTCCACCAATATGTAACGATTTGATGCAGGAAACGCAATATACGCAAACATTTTCGCAAGGCATGGAATCAGCCCGTTTTTTCATCAGGTTGTGAACCTTGTTCAAGGGCAGTTTTGGGTAAAAATCATCGCCACAGCATACAGAGCGTATACCGCTGAATTTCGTTTCGACAACTTCTATATTCATTTTTTCAAGCAAATTGCGTACAGCCTGATGAATCTGTGGTTTCGTACGCACAGGGCAAGGATCGTGTACGGATATTTTTAAACCATTATAATCGGGATACGCAAACGAATCAAGGCTATCGATTATTTCCCACATAGATATCGTGGATATTCCCTCATACAGACTCCCGAAGCGTCTGTCACAGCCAGCACATACATTTATTATCAAAGATTTTTTTTCAAGCTGCGGTTCATGGCGGCAGCATATTTTGTGCATAGTCGTTTTTTTATAGTTCTGATTCAAAAAACTTATAATCTTATTTTCCATTTCAGGTTTATAAATGCTTAAAGCGCAACCGGGATTGAAGTATGTTGCAACAACTGAGTCCGTCGAGTCCGTCATTGAATCCGTCACTGAATCCGTCACCGAATCCGCCGGAGCTTCGTGTCTCTCAGATTCAGTATAATCTCTGACAACTTCTGCTACTCTGATTCTGTACGAATGGAACAAAGCTTCTTTACCTTTCTTCTGAGCGAATCGATGTTCAATAACATTACGCCACTTCTCTATTGATATATCATCACGCCAAAATGAAAGACTGAGAATTTTACCCTCTTCTGAAAGACTGCCAAACCGTTCGATAGATATGAATCCATCTTGGTTTTTTAAAAAACTTCTCAACTTCGATGCTATTTCGAGATACTTGTCTTTTCCCTCGACAATTGGTTTGGCTTCAAAAATTACAGCAAACATCTTTTTTCTCCCTTTTTATCGTTCCTAAAATCAAGAAATACGAACAGTTCTTTCAAGATGGATCAATTTTTCTTTTGCGGTAAGTCCGTGAGCGAATCCGGTGAGTTTTCCATTTGTTCCGATCACTCTGTGGCATGGTATAAACAGCGGGACAGGATTCTTACCGTTTGCATTACCGACGGCCCTCACCGCTTTCTCGCTTCCCACACTGTTTGCGATATCTTTGTAAGTGCGAAGTTCACCATAGGCGATTTTGGTCAATTCACTCCACACTTTCTTTTGAAAATCAGTACCTTTTGGATTGAGTATCACATTGAATGCCGTTCGCTTCCCATTGAAATACTCTTTTACCTGGCTTGTGATATCAGAGAAAAATTCATTGTCTTTAACCCATTCCTCCGATATTGCAAAATGTCTTTTGCCCTCCCCGGTGTTCAAATGGAGATTGCAGACCCCATCTTCGTTGCCGACGATAATGATCTCACAAAGCGGAGTATTAAATTTTGTATAATACAGCATGGAATATCCTTTCAATTTATTGATTCCACAGGCATAAAGTAGCGTAGGATCTGTATGGCCGCCAATGTTCGGCCATACCCAGGATTTCTTTTTTCGATGGAGTTCGGCTCTTGTTTGAAAGCGCTTTTACAATGCCAAGATCGGTTGCAGGAAAGCTGTCTATCATTCCCAGCCCTCTCATTGCGACATAATTGACGGTCCAGTCTCCGATTCCTTTTAACGCTGAAAAATCCTTTTGAAACGTTTCAAATGACTGATTTGCCGTCAATACCACCTTCTTGTCGATAATGGCCTGTGTCAAGGTTTTTATCGTTTCCTGCCTGGTTCTGGTCAACCCGAGTCCGTCGAGTTTGAGATTCGACAATTCCGATGGATTCGGAAAGAAACGGTTCAACCCGTGAGGAAAGCTGTTATCGCTTTCGACTCCAGCTTTCTTGGCAATTCTCGCAGCCAGGGTTGTAGCGGCCTTTACGGATATCTGCTGCCCGAGTATCGCTCTTACCGCAAATTCGAACGGATCGAATGCAATCGGCAATCGCGGCACATGACCGTCCACCATTCCTTTGGATAGGAGTCTGTCTTTTGCAAATTTAAAGTTTATGGCCGAAAAGTCGGTGTCGAGGTCGAAAACTTTGCGAATTTTATTGTAAATTTCCATATAGCATTTGATATCGTCACAACCTATTCGCAATTCCAGGATGGATTTTTCCGGGCAGTCCTCAACAATGACATACCCTTTTGTCCCGCCTGCTCTGAATGTCCTGCCATAGCTGTTCTCCGTGATTCTTTCGACACCTTCCATAGCCCTGGGTTTCATGAATGCGACTGCCTGCTTGAAATTGAACGGTTTCTGGTATTTCAACAAAAGCGTCGTGTCGTTCGGGCCGCCATTCTCATCGCATGCTTCGTTTCTGACCGCAGTCGGTGTTTTCCCAAATATCTTTTTGAACACATCGTTGAATTGTCGAATTGAACCAAAACCCGATGCAAACGCTATATCCGTTATGGATTGATTTGAAAAAACGAGCAGTTTTTTCGCAAAAAGGGACTTGTGATACCTCGCGATCTTTACAGGCGGCACGCCCAGATTGTCCACAAATAGCTTTCTCAAATGTCTGTCAGAGACAAGCAGTTCGCATGAAAGATCACGGAGAGAATGAGAATTCAGATAACCATCGTAAATCATTCCGAGAGCAGTGTTTACGACATATACACCGTCGAGATTTTTGTTGTAATATTCCACGGAAATATCCGGTCTGCACCTGTAACATGGCCTGAAATCTCTCTCCAGGGCATCGAATATGGTCTTGAAGTAGACGACATTTTCCTCTTTCGCTACTGGAGCCGGACAAGAAGGCCGGCAGAAAATCCCGGTCGTTTTCACACCGAAGAAAAATTTTCCGTCGAAATTCTTGTCTTTCGTTATCCTGGCCGTATTCAATACTCGATCCATAACAATATCCTTTGGGGAAGTCAAAAAAAATAATATACCAGTCCTGCTTGTCTTTTGCCCCGTATTCTGTGTTGCTGCAAAGGGTGAAGATATAGAATATGCACCCTTTACAGCGCCTTGAATACAGAGCAAAATTCTGTGCAATCCAAGGTATATTATTTTCTCTGACATCCCTTATCTGTCATCGTCCAAATCTTTTCTGACACTTACTGATTATGACAATATTCTTTTTGGAGCATTTTGCAAGCGGTTTTCGGATATGGCATTTTTTTAGATGTTTTTTTACCCAAATCCTCATTTCCTGTAATCATTCAGGGAAACCGCTTTCTTTACTTAAATTTGAAAACATATAAAATATTGGTTAAAATGTCTTGACAACTTTACCAATTTCAAATACATTGAGATCAGAATATAAATAATAATATTGAAAAAACCAAACAATGCAGAAGGTTATGTTAAATTCAAAATCACCGTTACCATTGTATCACCAACTCTCTGATATCATTCTGGCCAGGATAAGGTCTGGTGAATATCCGCCCGAAACGAAAATTCCGTCGGAAAATAAGCTGGCAGAAGATTATGCAATAGGCAGGCCCACTGCACGACAGGCAATAGATATTCTGGTTCGAAAAGGTCTGTTGAAGCGAAAGCGCGGTTCGGGAACCTTTGTCTGTTCGCCTGAAAAAGAGGTCGATCTTTTTTCGCTGGCCGGCACTATCTCTTCTTTTCATAAAAAAGGGATATCCGTGGAAACCAGGATCATAGCAAAAACCAGGCTTGTCAAAGTCGGAAACAAAGATCTGGAAAATCCTTTTGCAGGCAAAAAAGCCTTTTTTTTCTCCAGACTCAGCCTTGCTGGCCAGATGCCGGTATTGAGCGAGGATATTTATCTTGAGCCGAAAATTTTTGCGGAGTTCAACAAAGTCGATATGGAAGACAGATCCCTTTCGCAGATCGTGGAAGAAAAATATTACATGAAACCCACAGGCGGAAGACAGAATTTCAGAATTATGAGCCTGAGCGGGAAAAGAGCAGAGAATATGGAAATCTCCACGCAATTTCCAGTTCTTGCCGTAAAACGGTTTTTAAATTTCCCACAGGCAAAGGACGCTATCTATGCAGAACTTTACTGCAGAACCGACAGTTTTGTGTTTTCACAGACAATAGGAGGAACATCAGATGATTGACAGGGGCTATTATAATGGATTTGGGGGGGCGTATCTTCCTGAAATCCTGGTTGCGACCTTTGACGAACTCGTTGAAGTCTATCAGCAGGCAAAAAATGATCCGAATTTCTGGAAAGAATATACGGATCTGATGTCCACATATTCGTGCAGGCCCACACCCCTGACCTTTGCAGGAAACCTGACTGACCATTTCAAAGGAGCGCGCATCTATATCAAGCGGGAAGATTTGAATCATACAGGCGCGCATAAGGCTAACAATGTGATGGGACAGGGGCTTTTAGTCAAGCGCATGAAAAAAACCCGCGTTATTGCAGAAACCGGGGCTGGCCAGCATGGTGTCGCCACTGCAACCATGGCCGCAAAATTCGGATTCGAATGCACGATTTACATGGGAGAAGTGGATGTCGAAAGACAAAGGCCAAATGTTTTCTGGATGGAAAGGCTTGGCGCAAAAGTCGTTCCGGTGACAGAAGGCAGCCGTATCTTAAAGGACGCTATCAACGAAGCTTTTCGTGACTGGGTATCCAACATGGACACCACCCATTATGTGTTAGGCACTGCCTGCGGCCCCCACCCGTTCCCGGAAATGGTTTCCTGGTTTCAGTCCATTATCGGCAAAGAAGCCCGCAAGCAGATTCTGGAACGTGAAGGCAAACTGCCATCTCGCGTGTATGCTTGTGTAGGCGGAGGTTCCAATGCTATGGGTATTTTTTCCGGATTTCTTGATGATCCCGTAGAACTTGTAGGCGTGGAAGCAGGCGGAAAAGGGCTTGCTTCGGGCCAGCACGCATCACGGCTTTGTTCCAGTGACGGCAGTATCGGCGTGGCCCAGGGATACAAGACATATTTTCTTCAAAACGATGACGGCCAGATGAAAGAAACCCACAGTATTGCGGCAGGACTCGACTATGTGGGCGTGTCCCCAATCCTTTCTAACTTCAAAGAAACTGGTAAAGCCAGATTTGAGGCTGCTACGGACAAGGAAGTCGTCGAAGCCATGTCTTTGACCATGCACAAAGAGGGTGTTATCCCTGCGCTGGAATCAGCGCATGGTTTTGTTACAGCATTTAAAGAAGCTCCTGAAATGAAAAAAGATGAAATCATTATCATCAACCAGTCCGGGAGAGGAGATAAAGATATCTTCACCATAGCGGATGCGTTCAACGATCCTGAATGGAGAGATTTTATTATAAAAAAAGCGGAGGAATACAATGCTTGAATCATATATCAAAAAACGCCTTGCAAAAAAGGATATCCTGCTCATGACTCATATTGTGATCGGATATCCGTCGCTTGAAGATTCTCTTGCGATGGTAAAGGCTATGGTGGAAGAAGGAGTGGATCTGATGGAATTGCAGATCCCGTTTTCAGAACCGATTGCAGACGGCCCTGTGATCCTTCATGCAAATCAGGAATCACTGGCCAGAGGAACCAGTGTAAAAAAATGTCTTGATTTTGCCGAAGAAGTTACAAGTTCTTTTGACATTCCGTTTTTGTTTATGACCTATTACAATATTCTGTTCAAATACGGTGTTGACCGTTTTGCCGAACAGATGAGAACAAAAAATATAAAGGGAGCGATAGTCCCCGATCTTCCTCCTGAAGAAGGAAAAGATTATATTGACGCAATGAAGCAAAACGATCTTGCACCTATTTATATCTTTTCCCCCACAACCCCGAAAGAGCGGATGGACTATCTTGCTTCTTTTGGCCGGGGCTTTATCTATTGTGTGGCAAGGAAAGGCGTTACCGGGCTTGATACCAGTTTTTCAGATCAGCTCGGAACATATCTTGCCCAGTGCCGCGAAGCCACAAGTCTCCCTCTTGCCCTGGGTTTTGGCGTAAAAGATAAGGATGATGTGGATTTTCTAAAAGGAAAAGCAGATATTGCAGTGATCGGAACCCAGACAATACGCCTGATGGAAAAAGACGGAATCGGGGCTGTTCGTGATTTTATCGCAAATCTTAATGAAGGGCTTTAAAAACAAGGGGTGAGAATCCACTCAAATTATCCTGAAGAACAAGTAAAAAAGGAGAACATTTATGGAAAATTTATTGGATGGCATTGAAACTATAACTCTTATGGGGCCTGGCCCTTCCTGCGTGAATTCATCCGTATTGAATGCCATGTCAAAAAGCACTATAGGCCATCTGGACCCCAGCTTTATCAAGATCATGGATGCCATAAAAGACCAGTTGAAAAATCTGCTGCACACCGATAATCAACTGACCATTCCGATCTCAGGAACCGGTTCTGCCGGAATGGAATGTACTTTTGTCAACCTGATCGAGAAAGATGATCCTGTCCTTATTCTCATCAACGGTGTTTTCGGCATGCGTATGCAGGATGTTGCCACCCGTCTCGGTGTCAAAGTGGATACTGTCGAGTTTGAATGGGGTACACCGGTCATTGTCGATGAAGTAAAAAAGAAACTGTCCGGTAATAAATACAAGATTGTGGCCGTTGTCCATGCCGAAACATCGACCGGTGTCAAGAATCCCGTGGCTGAAATAGGAAAACTGCTTACCGGCAGTGATACCATTTATCTGGTGGATGCGGTAACAAGTCTCGGAGGCATTGAAATCACTATGGATGACTGGGGAATAGATGTGCTGTACAGTGGTACTCAAAAATGTCTTTCCTGTCCCCCTGGCCTGTCTCCGGTTTCCTTTTCCGAAAAAGCGGTTGATGCAATTAAACAGAGAAAAACCAAAGTGCCCAACTGGTATCTCGATCTGACCATGATCATGAATTATTGGGAAGGTGCTACAAGAGCATATCATCATACCGCACCTATCAATATGCTCTATGGTCTATACCAGGCCCTGCATCTTATTTCCGAAGAGGGAGAGAGCAATGTGTATAAACGCCATATGGACAACCATCTTCTTCTGGCGGACGGATTGAAGAAAATAGGCATTGAAATGCTGGTAGATGAAGACAGCCGGCTGCCCATGCTCAATTCTGTTCATATTCCCGAAGGCGCTGATGATGCAGCCATCAGAAGCGGATTACTCAAGGAACATAAAATCGAAATTGGCGCAGGCTTAGGTCCTCTTGCTGGAAAAATCTGGCGGATCGGTCTCATGGGTCATACTGCCAGACCTGAAAATGTCGAAAAATTGCTGAGTGCATTGAAAGCTGTCCTGTAATTTAATGATATGAATCAAAAAAATGAATTCCAAAAAATAATATATCAAATTCCACGGAAACCCTCGTTCCCACGAGAATGCGGTATGTTATTTATTTGGAAACCCCTAAAGGAGCATCCATGATCATTGGTCACGAACATATGCAAACATGAAAATCCGCGGAGGTTGGGTTGAGCGATAGCGAAACCCAACTTCTGAAAAAACCGAGAGCGTAAAATCAACAGCTTAAGTCGATTTACATAGGAGAATATATGGCAGTGTCAAATGTGCGTGCAGCAGTCCAGGTCAATGTCGCACATGAGCTACGAAATATGAAGGGAGCGATAAATGTTAGAGGGTATTGACACAATTCGCCTGTCCCCCTTTTCTGCCTTAGCCTAAAAGCTTTTAATCAATCTATTCTATGATTTTTTGTGTCTGACCAACCCAAAAAATCATGAAAAATAAATAATGGGAGATCTCACATGTCCTTTAAAGACAATAACAATATAGACAAGAGTGTTGCTGAGGCACGCAGTATCCAACAAGAACGGAAAAACAGTTATCGGGAACGAGCTCTCAACCTTTTTCCAAGGATCTGCGGCCGTTGTGGTCGCGAGTTCAGCGGCAAGCGCCTGCGCGAACTCACAGTACACCATAGAGACCACAATCATGACAACAATCCTCCAGACGGGAGCAACTGGGAGTTGTTGTGCATTTACTGCCACGACAATGAACACTCCCGCGACCAAGTTGCCGATGCCTATGATAACGAGCCGTCCGGTGAGTCCTCGGATAATGACTTTAGCCAGAATCCCTTTGCTGGCCTAGCGGATTTAATGAAGAACAAACGGCTATAATAAAGACTATTGTAGTGCCATACAGACACATCTGGCAAGCCTATTGCGAGGGCAATGGGGATGCCCATAAATAACGGATAAGTCCACAAGTGTTGATCTGATAATTCATCTTAATAATCAGGTGGTTGCAAACTATATCAATTGGAGGATGAGCATAAATTCCGCCATCCTTAGCGCAGGACTGGCAACAGAGCAAGGAAAGGAAAAATTATGAATCAAAATCAAATAAGTTCTGATGATGATGAGATGGCGGAGACGGAACCCCGCCCTACCCTATCGGATATTTTTTATTTATTGGAAAACTCCTTAGTTGATATTCTCTAATGAAGAAAAATCCATATTATCAACGAATTTGATCATATTTTCAATTTCCTGTTCCAATAGTTCGATTACTTTTTCCCCTTCTGAAAGATCCTTTTCTATACCCATTTTTTCCAGAAGGAAAGCGCACCCTGAAATTTGATCTGCGCTTACACTTGCAGCCGTTCCTTTGAGTCTGTGAGCTTCGTTTTTTAAGGCTTTTGCATCGTTTTCATCTATTGCTGAAATGAGGATTTCCATTCGTGTCGGTATGCTTTTTATGAATTCTTCCAGTAATTGTTCCAAAAACGATGGCTCTCCCATTACTCGTTTTAATGCACGATCTATGTTTATGGGAAATTCGTTATCTCTATCCGGAAGTCGGGTTTTGTCAATTACTTTTTCACTTCTGGGTGTCCGGGAAGATCTGGTTTCGGCTGTCCAGCGATTTACGGTTTCCAGAAGCTCCCGTGCGTTGACCGGTTTGGACACATATTCGTCCATACCGGCAGCTATACATTTTTCACGGTCGCCTTTCAATACATTCGCTGTCATGGCGATTATGGGAATTTTTTTGCCTTTTTTCGATTCCAGGCCCCGGATAGCCGCAGTAGCCATATAGCCGTCCATTATCGGCATCTGTACATCCATTAGAATCAGATCGAAATCGCTGTTCCGGTACATTTTAAGAGCCTGACGGCCGTTATCAGCTATCTTGACCTTATGTCCGTGCTTTTCCAATATTTTCATAGCCACGCGCTGGTTGATACTGTCATCTTCCACCAGCAGGATTTCACGGCGCTCTATCCGACGTTTTTCCAAAATTATATGCCGCGTTACGAGTCGATCCAGATCTTTGTCGATAATAGGATCTTTTTTCCCCAGTACCATAGTGATGACATCATATAGATCAGATTTTTTTATCGGCTTGAGCAGATAACCCGCTATATCGTGTTCTTTGCATCTTTCAGCGTCGCCTCGTTGTCCTACCGATGTCAGTACGATAATTTTTACCTGATCCCATTTTGGATTTTCTCTCATTTTTTTACTTACATCAAAACCATGCATCTCAGGCATTTGAAGATCAAGGAGTACAAGGTCGAATGGATCATCTTCTTCTATCGATTTTTCAAGCTCTTCAAGTCCGTCAAACCCATCAGCAGCTTCTGTGTAAAATATTCCCCAGCTAGAGATCATTTCTCTTAATACCATCCGGTTTGTAGTATTATCATCAATGATCAATACATTCTTGCCATATAATTCCACGGGTCGAAGTGCCCAGGATGGCAGAGCTTTTTCGGATTTGACACCGAAATTTACTATAAAGTAAAAGGTACTCCCTGAACCGGCGCAGCTTTCGACCCACATCTTTCCGTCCATCATATGTGTGAGTTTTTTTGAAATGGAAAGCCCTAAGCCCGTACCTCCGTATTTACGTGTCATAGATCCGTCTGCCTGACTGAAGCTGTCGAAGATCATTTCTTCTTTATCCGGCGAAATACCGATGCCGGTATCTTTTACACTGAATTTGAGTGTTACATGACTATTTTCCCTGCTATGTAGATCGCACTGGATCAAAATTTCCCCTTTCCGGGTAAATTTGATGGCATTGCCGCCAAGGTTCAACAGGATCTGTCGAAGTCTTGCCGGATCGCCTATCAGGTAAGCTGGTACATCCGGTTTGATGTGACATGCCAGCTCAAGCCCTTTTTCATAAGCTTTTACAGCCATTGTGTCCACTGCGTTTTCAACTGTGGAATGAAGAATGAAATCGATATTTTCCAGTCCCATATGACCGGCTTCGATCTTTGAAAGGTCGAGTATATCGTTGATAAGATTCAAAAGAGCATTTGCGGAATGATTTATGGTTTCCATATATTCCATCTGCTCCTGTGTAAGCTCAGTATCAAGGGCAAGGTCGATCATACCTATGATACCATTCATGGGTGTTCTTATTTCATGGCTCATATTAGCCAGAAATTCACTCTTGGCAAGGTTTGCCGATTCCGCTTCATGAGCAAGCTTTTTAGATTGCTCTGTGGATATTCCCAATTGTTCGTTTATTTCCTGAAGACTTGATGTCCGTTCTGCGACTCTTTGTTCCAGATCAGAGTTGAGTTTTCGGATTTTCTGTTCCGCTTTTTTTCTGTCGGAGATCTCTTTTTTTAAAAAATTGTCATATGCCTCAAGCTGATCCATAAACGAATTGTAATAATTGGACAGCATACCGATTTCATCTCCAGAGGTATCTTTCATTCTTGTGGTAAAATCGCCATTTGCTCCTTTTTCAAAAGCCATCATGAGTTTATGAAGGGGTACGGTTATTTTCCTGCTGAATCTGAAGCTCAATGCAAACAGAAACAAAAGAGCCAGAGCTGCCGTAGCAATGATCATCTGCTTCAGAGGTTTTAGAGGCGTAAAAAATTCATCTCTTACACTTCCAGAAGCAATAATCCATTGGAATTCAGGTATATAATTGTAAAATAAAAGTTTTTCTCCCGAAGACGAATTATTCGATTTTTCCCAGGAAATAATGATTTTACCATCTTTTTTCTCACACATCTCGCGTATAAAATAATTGCCGTGAACGTCTTTTTTTTCATATATATTGGTATTGGTCTCAAAACCTGGGTGAACCACCACGTTGCCTTTGCTCAATCAAGGCAGACTCACCGGGATACTATATCTGGAGAATAACCTGACTGAAGGAGCCTTTACCCC
>JAUCGE010000121.1 GCA_030377965.1 Desulfobacterales bacterium HSG16 | reverse complement strand
ACATGCCGCCCCTCTGGGGCTGGATGGAATACATCATGATTTGTTGCTACCGACATGCCGCCCCTCTGGGGCTGGATGGAATAAATCATGATTTGATGCTACCGACATGCCGCCCCTCTGGGGCTGGGTGGAATAAACCATGATTTGATGCTACCGACATGCCGCCCCTCTGGGGCTGGATGGGGTAAAACATGATTTGATGCTACCGACATGCCGCCCCTCTGGGGCTGGGTGGAATAAACCATGATTTGATGCTACCGACATGCCGCCCCTCTGGGGCTGGATGGGGTAAAACATGATTTGATGCTACCGACATGCCGCCCCTCTGGGGCTGGATGGAATAAAACATGATTTGATGCTACCGACATGCCGCCCCTCTGGGGCTGGGTGGAATAAACCATGATTTGATGCTACCGACATGCCGCCCCTCTGGGGCTGGGTGGAATAAACCATGATTTGATGCTACCGATATGCCGCCCCTCTGGGGCTGGATGGAATAAACCATGATTTGCTGCTACCGACATGCCGCCCCTCTGGGGCTGGATGGGGTAAAACATGATTTGATGCTACCGACATGCCGCCCCTCTGGGGCTGGATGGGATAAAACATGATTTGATGCTACCGACATGCCGCCCCTCTGGGGCTGGATGGGATAAAACATGATCTGTTGCTACCGATATGCCGCCCCTCTGGGGCTGGATGGGATAAACCATGATTTGATGCTTGGCCCTTGTCGTGCGTTGTCCGGCTCCGCTTCTGAGTGGCTTTATTCCAGGATATGCGGCTTTTTTATTATACCTCTGGGATGTTCATTTTTCAAAAGACCGTCAGGTCACTCTAACGGATTTTGAAAAAGAAACCTTCTGGCAGCGAATATCCGGCTGGTCAGACAGGCAGATGCAAAGAGTTATTGGCGAAAATTTTATGATAAGCTTGCTTAACCGAAATGTAGAACTTTTCTCTTTTCCGCGATGACGCTGGAACGAGAAATTTTAAAAAGGATTGCAGAAAGGTAAAAGCGATGTCCAAGATATCTGATGTTATAGACTTCAGGCGGGATCTTTATTTTGACGGCGCAGTACAGATAAGCTGGTATGAATCCGACCCGGAACGCAGAGATCAGGCTGCTTCGAATTTTGTTTTTCACGGGCCTGCATATCACGGTGTTGCAGAAACTGATATTGATAAAGCAGATGATTTTTCACTCATTGACACAGCAAGTTTTACAAAAGAAATTTTAGATTTTCTTGATCCGAAATCAGATAAAAACTTCCCACTGGCTCTATCTATTGCAGGCTGAGGGACAGGAAAATCTCATTTAGGAATTACTCTGGCAACCCTTTTATCTGATCCTGACAGTGAGATTTCAGCAAAAATTTTAAGCAATATCGAAAATGCGGATGCGGCATTGAGCCAGGAAGTTCGTCACAGGCTTCAATTATGGAAATATCCGGCGCTGATTCTGCCTATTAACGGCATGGAAGATTTTGATCTTTCGTCAGAACTTACCCGGCAGGTTTTAATGCAGTTAAAAGCAAAAGGTCTTGATACCACACCCATTGAAGAACTCAGTCCCCGTTTTCAAATCGCCGCTACATTTACCGAGCGAAATTTTGATTTACGGAAAAAAGAGTTTCGTCAGCATTTCAAAACAAAAGCGACAGCGACTTATATCACACAACGCTTATTGAATCATGATGAAGATGCTTATCGCAAAGTGAACGGAATTTATGAAAATGCGAATGGAAATTCAATAAAGGCACCGGGTCAAGAGTCGCCAAAGCAACTGATTCAGACACTTTGTGAACAATATTGCGGTGAAAAAGGCCATTTTCAAACAGTATTGGTACTTTTTGATGAATTTGGCAGGTATCTTGAATTTGCATCCGAAAAACCTCATATAGCAGGGGATGCGGCGCTTCAGCAACTTTTTGAAGGCGTGCAGGACAATGTGGAAAAATGTTTTCTGCTATGTTTTATCCAATATGAGCTGAAAGCTTATATTTCGCGTATCCCATGAAAAGAGAAACACCATCAACCGTTTCATCGGACGGTATGATACAGGGAAAAATATTATCTTTCCACGAATTTAGAGACTCTTTTTGCAAATCTCATTCAGAAAAAAGATATCGATTTTATCTCTGATCATCTGCTGTCAGATACTGGTAAACTCGAAAGTAAGAAAGTACATGCAGGCATTCAAAAATGGTTTCCGGGAGCTACAACTCATTCGGTATGGCGGGATTTTCAACTTTTTGAGAAAGTGATTTTCCAAGGCTGCTGGCCATTTCACCCTGTGGCAACATGGTTTATAAGCAGACTTTCTACAGAAGGCAAAGATCTTCAGCAGAGGTCAGCCATAACATTTATTGAAGAGGCTTATGAAAAATATAAGGACATGCCACTTTCCGACACTCGAACTCCCCTGCCGATTTCTGCTGTTAAGCTGTGTTCAGGCGCTCTTATGGAAGAACTGCTGGCCTCGGAGAATTCTGGCCACAGGGGAGCCATTGCACATTCCTATATGGCGACGGAACAAAGATATAAGGAAGATTTTATAGAGGATGAACGATCTGCTCTTTTATCTGTTCTGATTTCCACAAAAATCAGCCTGAAACCTGAAAATCGGCAGGATGCTCATGAAGCATTTTCCATGATTGCCGGATTGAGAACTGGCAGAATCGAAACAGCGATTCAGGAATTACAGACCAACTATAACGTTCTGGAATGGAATGATCGTTTCAATCGTTATGAAATCATAGGAGATGCGGTTTCACGAAGTGCGTTCACTTCCTTTTTACGCGGCCATGTCAACAAAGTAACAGCGGAACAAGTTGAAGAGATATTTACGCTGAATATTAAAAACTGGGGGAATATTTCCAACGTAGTATCTGATTTTGCGACAGATAATAACATCGGAACGATGGAGTGGGGTTTTCAGGTTGAATGTACTAATCTTGCCGGTCTGGAAAAATGCGATCAAGACAGATGAGTACCGGGGGTAGCTGATTTACTGCTATATTCCTCCCGGATCAAATATCATTGAATCTCAAGATTTCATACAATCATCTTTGGGCAATATTCTGCAAAGAGGAGAATATCCTGCCAAAGTTCCGGTTCTCATGGTTTTATTGAACGATCATGAAGGAAAACTGGGAAGAATGATAGCCGAAAACTGCGTATTGTCAAATGAACTTACAGAAAAAGATGAGCAGAAATTCTCAAATTTTATCAAAAATCATAATAATCAGTTGATAGAAGACATTATAAGGCAGTTTTCGATACAATCGGTCAGGAATCGGATAAAACGAACAGAAGCAACTCATGGCAAAAACCGAAAATACCACATCCGTTTTCTCACTTCCGGTTGACAACTCAGTCAATTACATTTAAACAGGTACTTTTTGCATAATGAACAAAAGCTATGCTGGAGGTTGGCCCAATGTATTCCAAAATATTGATTCTTCGTTTTCCCAAGGAAACCGTTCACGAACCTATTGTATGTGACCTAGTCAGACAATACGATTTGACTTTTAATATCCTTAATGCCGCTGTGCTTCCCAGAAAAGAGGGAATTCTGGTTCTCAAGCTTTTCGGAACCCGGAAAAATTTCAAACAGGGTGTTTTGTATCTTAAAGAAAACGGGGTGCTGGTAAAAAATGCCGAGCAGGAAGTCAAGCGGGATGATACAAAATGCACCCATTGCGGGGCATGTACAGCCGTTTGTCCTACCGGATCTTTATCCATTCATCGACCAGACATGCATGTGGAATTCGATCAGTCACAGTGCAGCGTGTGCCAATTGTGTGTTCCTGCCTGCCCTGCCAGGGCCATGCAGGCAAGGCCCACTACGAACCAGTCGTTTTTTTAGTGGAAAAAATTGCTGTTGCCATGAGTGGCGGGATTGATTCTCTTGTGGCTGCCTGTCTTTTAAAGGACATGGGGCATGAGCTTATCGGAATCCATTTTACCACAGGGTATGAGACTGTATCTCATGACGATCTTTATAAAATGGCGGAACAAATCGGCATGAACCTGAAGATAATCGACTGCAAACAAGCCTTTGAATCGCTGGTGGTCGATTATTTTATCAAAACCTATCAAAGCGGGAAAACGCCCAATCCATGTCTTGTGTGCAACCCTCAGATTAAGTTTGGTGTTCTCCTTGATCATGCAATGAGTCTTGGAGCAGACGGTCTTGCCACTGGCCATTATGCAAAGATCAGTGAAGGAAAAGACGGTCGTTTTCACCTGATACAGGCAAAAGATACGCAAAAAGATCAGTCCTATTTTTTAGGATTTTTGAGCCAGACTCAATTGAGCCAGGCTGTTTTTCCTTTAGGTTCCATGACAAAAACCGAAGTGCGGAACCTTGCAGCACAAAAAAAAATCATGCCTGTCTCGACAAAAGAAAGCCAGGATATCTGCTTTATCAGGGAAAAAAATTACAGGGAATTTTTTAAAAAAAGAAACATTCTTCAAAACATGCCCGGCCCCATTGAAGATGTGGAAGGTCAGATTATCGGGGAACATCCCGGATTGTCTTTTTTTACTGTGGGGCAAAGACGCGGGATAAACTGCCCTGCCAGCGAACCTTATTATGTGGTTTGCATTGATCAGGAAAAGAACAGGCTCGTGGTGGGGTTTAAAAAGGATTTGTATTCTGCCGAGTGCAAAGTAGAGGATATCAGCTGGATCATGCCTGTGCCGGACAAGCCTCTGGATTTAATGACCCGGATCAGGTATCGGCACAAGCCTGCCGCATCTACTCTGATTCCTATGGATACGGGCAAAGATTCAAAAAACAGGGCAATTGTCCGGTTTCACTCTCCACAGGCAGCAGTCACTCCCGGCCAGGGAGCTGTTTTCTATATGAAAGATGAAGTCATGGGCGCTGGCTGGATAAGATAAATGGATATAACAGGCGGATAAAAAAACAGGGGAAAAACGCTATATGAGATTTATGATCACGACATTGGGATGCAAAGTCAATCAATATGAGTCTGACGCTATTGCCCAGGATCTGAAAAAAGACGGCTGGCGGGAGGTCACAGATGGGCCTGCAACTGTAGCTATTATAAATACCTGTACTGTGACCGGCAAAGGATCAATGCAGTCCAGACAGGCCATAAGAAAGGTAATCCGCAACAATCCAGGCGCTTGTATAGCTGTGATCGGTTGTTATGCCCAGACTGAAGCTGATGAAATAAAAAAGATTGATGGTGTCCATTTTGTGATCGGTCATGGAGATAAGTATCGGCTCAAGGATATTCTGCTGAATGCAGACCAGAGTTTTCCCAAATCTGCTGTATCTGTCTGTAATGATATATTAAAAGAGAAAGAATTTGCGATGCTGCCGGTGGTAGCGCATGGGAAAAAGCGATCCCGGCCTTTCTTGAAAATTCAGGATGGATGCAGTGCTTTTTGTTCATACTGCATCGTTCCTTATGCGCGAGGGCCGAGCAGAAGCATGGAGCCTGCACAGGTTATTGAGCATTTAGCGGCACTGAGCAGCAAAGGATTCAAGGAAGTGGTGGTAAGTGGTATTCATCTTGGATGTTATGGACTTGATCTTTCAAATAAAACCAATTTGTACGAATTATTGTGTAAAATCGAAGACAGACAGCCCATAGAACGAATCCGCCTCAGCTCCATAGAACCTGATGAACTGAGTGATGAAATCATTGATCTTGTGGCTGAATCGGATATGTTCTGCCCCCATTTTCATATTCCCCTTCAGAGCGGGGATGACATGATTCTTGATCGCATGAAACGATCTTATACCAGTGAATTTTTCATTGAGCGGGTCAATCGAATTCACGAAAAAATGCCTGATGCGGCAATAGGGGCCGATACTCTTATAGGCTTTCCGGGTGAAAGCGAAGAGGCATTTTTGAATACGTTTCAAACCGTAAAAAAGCTGCCTTTAAGCTACCTTCATGTTTTTCCTTTTTCTCCTCGTGAGAATACTCCTGCAAGCAAATTTTCGAATAAAATTCCACAGGATGTTATCAAAGCAAGGTGCAGAACAATACGGGATCTTTCCATGGAAAAACGTTTGGATTTTTATAAAAGCTTTTTAAATAAATTCGTGGATATTCTAGTCCTTGGAGAATCCGGAGGAGAATCTGAGAAAAAGTCTGCATCTGTCGGTTATCTCAAAGGGATTTCGTCCAGCTATTTACCGGTTCTGATTCCTTATAAGCCCGGATTGAAAAACTCTATTGTTCGGGTACAAATTGAGAAAATCAACGGCTTGAAAATATTTGGTAATTTTTATAGCAAGGAAAGTCAGTAAACTCACTGAAAATACATGTAATTTTTTGCCAATTTTTTTAAAGCATGATAAAACTCGACGAAAGTGCTTGAGTTTTTCAATCATTCCAAGTTTTAGCCAAGAAATAAAAGATGGCCATTTTTTCTATGAGAGAGTAGCAAAAAATGTCAAAAAAATTGAGATTTTACTTGAATTTTATTCATGTTAAGGCCATATTCTTTCCGTTGACATGGAATCGGGAGGAGGCTCAAAGTAAAAAAGTAAGAAAGTGAAAAAGCGCTCTCCTCATGGTCTGGTAAGCAGATCAGGCCATGAAAGAAACTTTTGTGCGGATACTCATCAACAGGCCGGGTTCAAATGAAACTAAACATAAATTTTTCACTTCAGACAAGCGTGATCCTTCTGCTTGTTATGTTGATCATCCCCCTGTCCGGGATTATCATGGTAACAACCTACATTCGCAGCGCGGACTCCGTAAGAAAACTCTCTGACAACATCATGGAGAGAATAGCTTCTCAAACTGTGGAAAAATCTTTGAATTACCTGAAACCAGCGCGCAGAGGGCTTGAACTTTCAAGCGGCCTGGCAGATGTAAAAATTCTGACGGGAGACCAGGTTGAGGAAATAGAACGCTATTTCCGTCAGCTGCTCATACAGTATCCCGAATTTATCATGCTCAATTACGGACTGGAAGATGGCAATTTTATGATGGTGAAACGAATGCCGGACGGATCATTTTCCACAAAATGGATTCAAAGAAAGGGGCATTGGGCATATACAGAATGGATTCATAAAAATCCAGAGTGGGCTAAAAAATTCAAAGACAAAGGCGAAAAAGCTTCGGACGCATATGATCCGCGAAAGAGGCCGTGGTATATAAAAGCGAAAACAGAAGGAAAAGCTATATGGACGGATGCCTATATTTTTTACAGTGACCAGAAGCCGGGCATTACATGTGCTTCCCCCATATATTCCCAGCCCGATGGCAGATTGATCGGTGTTGTCGGAGTGGACATGGGAATTGAGGAAATATCGAAATTTGTCGGCAGCCTGAAGATTGGAAAAACCGGCAAAGTCTTTATTGTTGATAATAAAGGAAAAGTTATAGCCTATCCAGTCAAAAACGATGAAGATCTGAAAAAACTCGTTCAGAAAGAATACATCAACGGAAAGATGAATAAGCATCTCTATCATATAGAGGCATGCCCTGATCCTGAGCTTGTCAGTTCTTACAGGGCACTGATGAAAAAAGTAGATAATACCAGCGGTTTTGATCGAATTCTTAAGGAACATGAAGATATTCGCTTTGAATACAACGGCGAATCATACATCGGATCATATGATCCATTTCCTGACAACACCGACTGGAAGTGGACTATTGGTATCATACTCCCAGAAAATGATCTGATGGGTGATATCAGGAAAAACAACGAAATCAGCTTTGCGGTTTCTATGACCGTGCTTGTCTTAGCCCTGATTGTGGGGATTACGCTGGCGCGCAAGATCACTAAACCTCTGGAAAGATTGTCACAGGAGGCAACACACATCCGGAAATTAAAGCTCGATCAGAAAGATCCAGTAGTTTCGCGTCTTACTGAAATCATGCGCCTGTCCGAATCTCTGGATAACATGAAAAGCGGGCTTAAATCTTTTGAAAAATATGTTCCAGCTGAACTTGTCAGACTGTTGATGCAAAGCGGGCTGGAGGCCAAGCTCGGCGGGAGAAAGCAGGTGTTGACGATATTTTTCTCCGATATAGTAGGTTTTACCAAAATCTCTGAAAAACTCGAACCAGAGGTACTTGTTAATGTTCTGGGCGAATATCTCAATGAAATGAGTGGAATCGTTCAAACTCAGCAAGGCACGGTTGATAAATATATAGGTGATGCAATCATGGCTTTCTGGGGTGCGCCCAGGCTTATTGAAGCCCATGCACAAAATGCCTGCCGGGCCGCTCTTCATTGCAGTAAAAAGCTCAAAGAACTGAATGAAAAGTGGGAAAAAGACGGTCTGCCAGCTTTCAATACCAGATTCGGAATAAATACTGGTGAAGTTATTGTCGGAAATATAGGTTGTGAAACACGGATGGATTATACGGTCATCGGTGACAATGTCAATCTTGCCAGCCGCCTGGAAGGGATCAACAAAGTTTATGGAACGGACATTATAATCAGTGAAGAAACATACAAACTCGTAAATCACATCATGGTAGCAAGAATTTTGGACTATGTCACAGTGGTGGGCAAAAAAGAAACCACCGCCATATACGAACTCATCTGTGACAAGGATTATCTGACCGACGATCTGGACAATTTCATCAGACAATACACCAAGGCTCTTCATTTTTATGAGAATCGGGAATTTGATGAAGCACTCTCCATTTTTACTGGATGCCTTGAATTGAATCCTGAAGACCGGCCCAGCCAGCTTCTTTGTGAAAGATGCGAAAAATATCGCAAAGAACCTCCACCCAAAGACTGGTCAGGAGCTTTTACTCTGAGGAGCAAATAACTGGTATCTGGATTTTCATTTTATCGTAAAAAATAAAAAAGAATCTTGCATCATGGAAAAATTGAATTATCTTAACCCGATTGCCCGGTCGGAAAACAGTATGGCAATTTATTTTTATGAAAAAAGGCGGATGTAAATCGTTGCGCCAAAAAATTATGAATATCCGGTTTGTTATAAACATGCCTGATAAAAAGGAGAGTTGAAAAATGACAGATGGAACTCAAGTAACACTGTTCAGCGGGGGCCACAAAGGTGCCGAAGCTGAATTTGGCATACAGGCGGAAAATTTTGGAATTCAAGAAGTCAACTTCACATTTGAAGGACATACCATGGAAAGATCCAAAAACAGCCTGGTTTTGTCTGACGAAGAGTTAAGAAAAGGCGATATCAGCATGGAAATCGTTTCCAAAAGAATGGGACGCAGCTATGCAAAAGCCGATAAAATAAGAAAGGTGATCCAGTCCATCTTCCATATGGTAAACAAAGGATACCATATTTTTGCCATCGGCTGGATACAACCTGACAATACAGTTAAAGGTGGAACTGGCTGGGGCGTTGAGCTGGCCAGGTTGTTTAACCGTCCTGTAAGTATTTATGATCAGGACAAAAAAGGCTGGTTTGTCTGGAAAGATAACCAATGGGTAACAGATGAGCCTGTTATTGTTGATAAAAGCTTTGCAGGAACCGGAACCCGAAATCTGACCGAAGATGGCAGACAGGCTATAAAAGACCTGTTCCAGCGATCTTTCGGCGAGGGAAAATAAAAAATCAGCATGTCGTTTGACACGCTTGTTTGCGTATAGGATTGAAAGACTGTCGAGCCTGGAAACTAATTTTTTAAACTTATGATTTTATATATTCAGCCGGGAGATTGATCTCCCGGTTTCATTGTAAGTACCTGCACAAAAATTCCGTGACATTTTTTCGATTACTCATCACAAGTTCCCTGAGTAACACTTGAATTTTTTATCAATATCCACCTTCATGCATCATGATAAATTCTTCTGTCTCGATATCAAGATCCGAACTGCAAAGATAGGATTCAACCTGACCGGAATCATCACTGAAATATCCGATGTACCAGTGCCAGCCTTTTCCAAATAGCTCCTTACATCGATCTTCATATAGATAATGCTCCTCCTCTATGATTTCCTCTTCAGTCGTTTTCCCGGCGCAGGCATAAACCGTATCAGCGATATCCTTCAGCATGGGATACAGAATATGATCTTCTGTAACCTGAAAGAGTTGGTAGAGATACTCCTTCGTCAGTTCTGTTTTACAGGTGATGATAAACGAGGAACTCGAAGAATTTGTAACAAAATCAGTCCTGATTTTCATTTGAAACCTCCTTTTCAAGGCATAAGGTTACTTCAGGTGTCAATGGACAGCCTCCCATGCAGTTTTCTCGGTGACCGCAATCTGGGCATGTATGTCTCAAAATCGTTCTGAAGTCTTGAAATTGCCGACTGTTCCATGCTTCAAAGATGGTATGGGTATTTAAATCGATGCCATATCTCATATGCTGGTCAAATGAACAAGGTGTCATTTTCATATCCGGGCTGATATAGCACGAAAACCTGGCTCCTTCGCAGGCTTCGATACTGACAGGGTCAAATTTTTCTGCAAAGCTCAATATTCCCGGAACGCTGCAACTGTCAAAGCCTATTTTAAATGGAAACCGTTTTTCAGTAACCATCCTGAAAAATGTACGGACCCTTTTATCATCAGCCTTTAACACATTATGTCGTGAGCCGAGTCCGACTGGTTTGTGCAACAGGAAAATAACGGCATTGATAGCTTCTGGAAACAAGTCATCCGTCAATCCGTTAATGACTTCGTCAATGGAGTTTTCGGACAAAACATAATGGATGTTTGTTTTGACTCCCCGGCGAATGAATTTTTGAACGGCTTTTAAGGTATGCGAATGTCGATAGAAAGAAACCGCTGCCGCCCCAACATATTCGGCAGTGATATCCGCTTCCCGATCTGTCAGATCCAGACCGCTTGTCGTATAGTTTGGTACTATATCGTGAACCTGGCAGCAGCGAAGTATCTCTGCAAAAGATTCGTGTTTGTTGGGATCACCTCTGCCGCCAAGGGCGCATTGAAATGATATTCCCTTGATTTGATCAATAATCTTCTGAAAATTCGCAAGGGACATATTCTCTTCCCTGATATGTATGCCATCCTGATAGCATTCCACGCCGGACTGTCTGCACAGGCCGCTTGCACCGTGAAGGCATGTTCCCATGATTCCGATATCTATCAATGCTGGCATGGATCTCATGAACGGATCAACTCCCGTATCTGTCCATGTATCATTTTTTGTATCGTGTTTCAGAATGCCGGTTCTAAGATAAAATCCTGTTCTGGCATTGAACAACTCTTTAAAATGGTAACGGTGATCTTGAAATCCGTGTATGTCCGAATTTTGTGCATTCATAATTTTTATCCGGGTTAAAAAAGTTGTTCCACGATCAGATCGGAAGTTTCGACGGATATAACGGAATAGGCCAAATATGCTTCAAGACATCCATCAGGATCATAGATTGATTCGGTTGACAACTCACCTTCATAATAATGTTTGAAGTTTTTTTCAAAAACTCTCTCATAGTCTTCCGGAATGCATTCGTATTTTTCAAAAATTTTTTCTTTTGTCGTTTTTTCCGAACTTCGAAAA
>JAUCGE010000404.1 GCA_030377965.1 Desulfobacterales bacterium HSG16 | reverse complement strand
ATAAAAATGCTCTGCATGAACTTCTCTCATCTGTCGCTTCTGGACAAAAATCTCCTGATGAAGCTTTCAAATCTTTAAAACATCTGTCATTTGAAAATATCGGATATGCACATGTGGATCACCATCGGTCATTGCGAAAGGGATTTCCTGAAGTCATTTTCGGGCAGGGAAAAACCCATGTGCAGATTATCGGCATTATGGAGAAAATGGCTGTGCAGGAGAAAGTTATTCTTGTGACTCGAGTTGATGATGAAAAAGGGAGTGCCATATGCATGAAATTTCCAAATGCCGTGTATCATGAAGATGCAAAAATGATAGTGCTGAAAAATTCGGATATTCCCAAAAGAGGCAAAGGGTCTATCATGATATTGACTGCCGGTACATCTGATATTCCTGTGGCAGAAGAAGCATATCTGACAGCCGAGGCTATGGGCAATGATGTTGAATGCGTTTTCGATGTGGGAGTTGCAGGAATTCATCGGCTGTTTGCTTACAGGGAAAAAATCGATAATGCTGCTGTCCTTGTGGTGGTGGCAGGTATGGAAGGTGCGCTTCCCAGCGTGGTGGCAGGTATGGTAAACCGGCCTGTGATAGCGGTTCCAACCAGCGTGGGGTATGGGGTCAACCTCGGAGGTATAACCGCTCTTTTTGCCATGCTCAACAGTTGCAGTTCCAACGTAGCTGTCGTAAATATCGATAACGGATTCGGCGCAGGATATATGGCATCAATGATCAACGGAGTTTGAATCTTTGTGCTGGTTTCCATCCTGCCCGGAAACCGGCAAATCAGTTTTTAAATAGAATCTTCGATCACTTCCGCCAATATCTTTATTGCTCTGTCAATATTTTTCTCATCTGACATAGTATAGTTAAGCCTCATCGTTTCAGCGCCTTCACTATTGCCCACAAAAAAGAACTTTCCTGGAACGAATGCCGTATTACGCTCCACAGCTTTTTTGTATATTTTTTCCATGTCAGCGCCTCAAGATAAATTTCTTCGGTGACAAGCTTTTTTCTTATAAGAATATCACCAAGATCATCCCCTTTTTCATCATGAATCTTTACGGCTTCATTATAGTCATCGT
>JAUCGE010000120.1 GCA_030377965.1 Desulfobacterales bacterium HSG16 | reverse complement strand
ACATATGGTGGGAAGGGACTTGGGGAGATTACAGCCTACTCCTGCGCTGCAATATAAAATGTAATGGCTATTTTTTTCAATAAACCTGAATTGTGTTGTCAAGCTTTAAAAACTTGATAGTCGAGTTCAAGAAACATTGAAATCGATTATGAAGTGATGTATGCCACCAATGGCGAAAAGGCTTTGGAAATCGCCTTTTCTGACGACAGTCTGGACCTGATCCTTTTAGATATCATCATGCCTGCAATGGACGGATACGAGGTCTGCACAAAATTAAAAAACAATGCCAGAACACAGGAAATTCCGGTCATTTTTCTAACCGGAATGAGCAACACGGAAAACGAGGCCAGAGGGCTGGCACTGGGCGCTGCGGATTACATATTCAAACCATTCAGTATTCCTGTAGTAAAGGCCAGAATAGCGGCTGTGCTGCGCCTGAAAATGGAGATGAACAAGCGTGTGATGCTGACACAGGAACTTCAGGAGTTAAACAAAAATCTGGAAAAACGTGTGACTGAAAAAGTTTCGGAACTCAGGTTGGCCCACGATGATCTGAAAATCAGGGAGATCAAATTCAGGTCTATTTTCAACAATGCAGTGGAAGGTATTTACCAGGCTGCTCCCGAAGGCGTTTTTTTTAATGCAAGCCCTTCAATGGCAAGAATTCTTGGATATGATTCCTCTGAAGAGCTTATTTCATCAGTCACAGACATTGGTATGCAATGTTACGTAAACCCGGATGACCGTAAATCGCTCATGGATAAATTGGCTCAATCGGGCTTAATAAGAGGGTTTGAGACCCGTATGAAAAAAAAGAATGGCGACATCATCTGGTGTTCTATATCAGCCCGTCTCATTCGTAATGCTCAGGGACAGAAGATTTATACAGAAGGATTCTGTATGGATATCAGCAAACAGAAAAAGGCGGAACAAGCTCTTATTGAGAGTGAAACCCGACTCCGTCATTCCCGGAAAATGGAAGCCATAGGGACAATGGCCGGTGGAATCGCCCACGATTTTAACAATATCCTTTTTCCTATTCTTGGTTATGCGGAAATGATGTCAGATGATATTCCTGGAGACAGTCCCCTGCAAGAATCTCTGAACCAGATTATTAAAGGTACACTGCGAGCCAAAAATCTTGTAAAACAGATTCTTGCATTCAGCCGTCAGCATGATCAGGAAAATAAACCATTAAAAATTCAGGTCATCTTGAAAGAAATTTTAAAGCTTTCCAGATCGACACTGCCTGCAACAATCGAAATCAGACAGGATATTGACAATACATGCGGTATGGTAATGGCAGACCATACCCAGGTTAATCAGATTATCATGAATCTGATTACGAATGCATTCCATGCAATGGAAGATGACGGAGGCATATTAACGATCAGACTGAAAGAAAAGGATTTTACGTCTGACATTCTTCCTTCTCCAGATCTGTCCACGGGTACTTATGTCTGCTTGACTATATCAGACACAGGAATTGGAATGGATAAATCAATAAAAGAAAAAATTTTTGACCCCTATTTCACGACCAAAGAAGTCAACAAAGGTACAGGTCTGGGGCTTTCAGCCGTGCATGGCATTGTAAAAAGCAGCAATGGCAAAGTTCGGGTTGAAAGTGAGCCTGGAGCAGGTACGTCGTTTGAAATATGTTTGCCCCGAATTGTCTCTGAGGCTGAAAATAAAGTCGCTACAGAAAAAATACCTGTCAAAACTGGAAGTGAACGAATTCTTCTGATAGATGATGACAGAGCAATAATAAACATGCTCAGATCTATGGCAGACAGGCTTGGTTATCAGGTTGTCGCTCACTACAACAGCATGGATGCACTGGAAGCGTTCAGGTCAGCGCCTGATAATTTTGATATCGTTATAACAGATATGACAATGCCCCATATGACCGGAGACCGTTTTTCTGTTGAGTTGAAGAAGATTCGACCTGATATTCCAATTATTTTATGTACTGGTTTCAGCGGCAAAATTGAGGATTGTACAGCATCTGAAATCGGAGTTGAGAGAGTTCTCATGAAACCGATTGCCAGGGAAGAATTGGCAAATGCCGTAAGGGCTATCCTGGATAATCGAGGATGAGAATCCAGAGAACATTTTATATTGAATCCGCAGAGGATATTTAGGGGGTGATACAAAAAAGACAAAGCACTCATAAAAAAGCATAGAAACTTGAAGTTGTAAATTTTTCTATAAAATATTTTTTTGGCTTCAGTGGCAAATTTTTGCGTCCACTATCGAATTACCAACTTGATATAACCCGAAATCAGAGGAGTAACAACCTTATGCGCTACGGTGCGATGAATTCCCCTTTTTTACCTGTATTGGATGAGATTGCCGTGTTTGCCGACATGGGCTTTGATTACCTGGAACTGACTATGGATTCTCCATGTGCGCGTTACACAGACATACTTTGTCAAAAAAATGATATAACAAATGCACTCAAGAGCAATGAAATGGAACTGGTCTGTCACCTGCCGACTTTTGTATATACAGCAGACCTGACCGAAAGTATCCGCAAAGCATCATTGGATGAAATGTGTCATTCTCTGGAGGCTGCGAGTGAACTTGGCGCTATAAAAACCGTGCTTCATCCGAGCATGATAAGCGGCCTGGGCAGGTTCATGACGGATACCGTAAAAAAACTTGCAATGGAAGCTTTCGAGATTATCGTCAACAGGGCAGATAAACTCGGTATCTGCCTGTGTATCGAAAACATGCTTTCACCCTATGGCTATTATTATGAACCCGAAGAATTCGCTATTTTATTCCGACAATTTCCCCAGACCATGTTGAACCTGGATGTGGGCCATGCCCATATCGATTGTTACGGGATAGAACGTATCCTCGATTTCATAAAAACCCTGGGCTATTTGATAGGCCATATTCATGTAAGTGATAATTTTGGACAGGATGATGATCATCTTCCCATAGGAGGTGCAGTAATCGACTTTCCGAAAGTTATAAAAGAAATCAAAAAAATCGGATACAATGACACAATTACTTTGGAAATATTCACTGAGGACAGAAAAGATTTGAAAAAAAGCCTTAAATTGTTTTCAGATATTGTGGATTCTGATAGCTGATCAATAAGTTCTGGTCATGAATTTTGGTATGCTGCTCCAATCTCTGTTCTGATATAGTCGACATCCTTCATTTCTTGTTAGCACTCTATAAAAAGTGTAAGCTAATTTAGAAAAAAATGAAGGATGTCCAATGGCTTCCTATTCTACCATAAAAGTCCACCCAACCTTGACTTCTGCAAGATCGTGAATCTGCTTGCCTGTTTCAATAGTTACAGTTTTTAAAATAGCTGTTATGTACTTCATATTCCAGCGTTTATTTTTTTAGTTACCCACGGACAAGACCTGGCTTAATCTTTCGTTTTAATTTTTTCAGCCGGTTAATAAAATTGGTGTTGAACCGATGTTGTACAGAGGGGAAAAGTCATCACAGGCTGACCTGATGAAGATAAGTGGTCGATAAATGTGCGAGTCGAAAGTTCTGACAGATTCTACGAAGACCAGAAAATACAAAGGCTCATTATCAGGCAATCGGAGCAGAAATCGGCCTTCATAAATACTCTCCTGATGATAAACAAAGATAAGCTTGTCTCTATCAAAAAATTTTGATATAATATAGGAAAGTTAATGTATTAACAACAGCATGCTTTTGATTAAATATTCTTGCTTTTTTAAGAAATAACAAATAAGGATGAATTTATGAAATTACAAAAAAATAATCCGACAACAGGAACAACCACTCCGCTTTTTATTCCAAAAGAAACAGATCCCCAAGTCATTCAAGCGGATGAATCCTATTTCCTTGTAAAAATAATTGATGCCCAAGCTGCATTTTCAGGGAGGTTATGGGAAAAGATAAAAAGACTTGTCATTACGTCACAGGTTTCACTCAATCATCCTCAATTAGGTACAGAGCCTCTTCGGGCAATTCAAAGGTCTCGTGAAGTTCAAAAAAACAGAGCTGAAAAACTCGGACTCAGTTCCAATTTAATCAGTCTTGTACCGGCTACTATGGATCACATTTCAATTTCCATTGAATTTGTTCTTGACAAGGAAAATCGTTTGGGCAAATTAGGCGGTCTTATCAATGATGATGCCTTTATTTCGGCGATATCACTCGCTCCTGGAGCATCAACGGCTGCGCGGACAATAGGGAATATATCACAGAAAATTATACAGACATTTTTAGCTCCTGATGAACGACAGCCAATTTTGCAATTCAATTGTGATTTCAACATCGCTACTGGAGAGCTGAAAGAAGGATATTACGTTATCTTGGGGACAAGAGACGAACAATCTCCCCTTCCTAGACCAGTTCCTGATCTAAAAATTAAAGATGGTGAGCTTTTTGCCAATGAGACTCCGGTTACTCAATGGTCTTATATTGTATTGAGCGTAAGACATTTAGAAGCTAGAACAAGAGCGCTGAACGATGGAGCATCTTGGGAAAGTAAATTTCGAGAGGCTGAAAGTATCGCCCTGCAAATATCTGAAGATCCTTTTGCCGATGATAAGGAGAGACAAAGCGTAAAGAAAAATTAGAAACTATGAGGGAAATATTTGCTCATGATGTAGAACTGGATTCTCTGTTCAGCTTGTTGAAAGTAGGACTAGTACTGATGGTGACATATGTGCTTCGTGAATATTTAGGAGGGGCGTGTATGGAGGCTATAACATTCTTGGAACGTGTAGCTACCCTGCCTGCTCGGTTGCGTATGACACCGGATCTTGAAATTCTGACTTTTGAATACAATCGCCGAGATCCAGACGTGATGTCTTTGTTAGAGACACATTCTGATGCTATTAATAAAAAAGGTCTGCGTACTCGCAGTGGAAGGAAATTAAGAATTTTGATAGAAGCGGCCCCGGCATCAGACAGGCCACCACCAATAGTCAACGAACGGTGCAAGTCAAATGGTCGTTTTGTGCCATGATAGCCGGAACTCCTGTCCGTTCAAAATAATCCAGGTGTTTATATGGAGTTTCAAGGTCATATGTGTACATGCTGGTTAATGAGGTTGGCTCATTTGAGATACGGACAATATCTTTCAAAAATTCTGCAAGGCGGGTTTCAATAATCTCGAATCCCGACTCGCCCCATAGCAGACGATCCTCTCCATCAGCATGTTCGCATATAACCCAACCAGATTGTCCTGAAACATGATCTGATCTAAGATCATAAAGAAAATCCTGAATACATGCATCTTTAAGATCAAAACCGATCACCATCAGGGGGTTCAACGCAGCTTTGCTATGAGCATGATTCCATAATATATTTTCTTTGAATCTCAGATACAGGAAATCATGTTGTAAGATTATCATAGTACCCGGCGCTTTAATATCTCCTCCCAATGGTATAAAAATATTATGGTCACGCGTATCATATTCTTTATCTTGCTCAAGTCTCAACCATTGATGATCGTAGTATCTCAAAGTCTCTTCCAGCAAGTTGTCGGGCGTTATAGCAATAATGCAGTTTGTTTGAAGGTTGGCTACAGCGTGGTACAAGGTCAACATATGGGGGCCTGAGATATGTATCCACTGCTTGGCAGCTTTTTCGACACTGCATCTATTCCCCAAATCCGAACAGATTTCAGACCAAGGTGTCGAAACAAAGTCAGGATATCCCCATCCGATTACGGGAATATAATGATTATTTGTCAACGCGCGTCTTAATGAATCAGGAATGTCCTTTTTCATTGCATTACTCCTGAATGTTCATTTGACTGGCCTGCATCATATTCAATTGAAATGTGTTCAATAAAATCACGAATGTCCTCTGAATTATGATCCAATATTTTTTCAAGCCGTTGCCGAATATAGGGCATACATCGAACAAGAACGCCTCGAATGACAATCTTTTCGCGTTTATCAAAAAGACAAAGCCATTCGATGACAATATCGATGATTCCCGGATATTGCTTTATCCATGACACAGCTCTCTTGTCAAATACATGGATGACAGATTTTCTCATGTCATTATCATATACCATATAAGATTGGAGTTTTGAAAAAAGATAGCTCCCTGAAGAAGGGGATCGAATATTTTTAATGAATTCAAGGCAGTTTCTTTTAAGATTATCAGGAGTTTCTCCTCTCAGGATGTCTATTATCATGCGTACTATTGTTATGTCATCTTCATTTGACAACATCCTGACCGTCGACGATCCAGTCCTTTCCAGCAAATGAATCAAAATCTCAGGCCAGTGATGAAGTTTGGACTCAATGATCAGTTTTATAAAATTCGAACCAAGGTCATCGTTTCTCACGATTTCCAGAAATTCGGGGAGCAATGGTTTTCCTGAATGTAACCGGATTGATAAAATACATTTTGCCCGTTCAAGAGAAACCTTATCAAGGCTTTGAACGATTTCGTTTGCCAATTGCCCGTTTTTATCTTCTAAAGCGATAGTCATAAATGATATTATCAACTCATCATTACCCCATAATACTATTTTTTCAACAGTACTCCTTGAATAACATCTCGACATAGCGCTGTAAATTATTTTTCTCTTTCTTTTGTCTGTATGAGGCCATTGGTTCAGAATCAATTCAGCCCGGTCATCAGGTACGTATTTGATTCCATAAAAAATTGAATATAATTGATTGCCGCTTACATCCTCCAAAGCAAGTTTCAAAGCCAATGGAACCAATCTCTTGCGCCCTGCCAACACAATGAGATATAATTCGTTTTCCAAAGACAAATCTGTATTTTCTTCATCCAAAAGTTTCATATATTTTTCAGACACCATTTTTTGAGCAGCGGCAATTCGATCAATTTCTCTGTTCAATCCGATAGTTCTACCGTGGTATGATATGCTTTTTTGAAAATATCTCATATGCAATTCATAAACTTCGCTTCCTGCCAGTTTCCTGCTGAAGACGCTTCTTATAAATTTTTTGTGGCTGTCAATTTTTATTCTGATCTCGTCTGCTGCGTCATTGACGGATTTGGCAGCAACATCTTGTTTGCTTCTGAGTTCGTTCCTGAAATTTTCAAAATATTTTATCAATAATTTCTTTTCTAAAGCTTGCTTTTTCATTGCCAGGTGTATCGTTTGAGGAAATTCATTTCCAAAGTTCAAGCACAATTCCATTATCCGGTTGGATTTTTTTTTGGACACATCTTCAATTTTATGGAATATGGCAGCCAGGATTTCTCCAGAATCGTCCCAAAAAGCCATTTGGATACAAACTGACAGACAACTTTCACTTCTCATCAAAACCGAATGTAAAATTGATTTCAAAATCTCTTTTTTCCTGGTAATCGACTTGAAATCGGAGATTTTTTGGTACTGATAAGAGAGGCATTTTTCAAAAATCAGAATGAATCGACGATCTGAAATATGAATTGTATATGTAAAAATATCAGTCAGCAACTCACCTGTTTCTTCTGTACAGCATAGTTTCAAACAAAGATCGAACAGTTTCCCATCTCTCTCGGATACAATCTTACGTATTGTTTCAGCAGTTTTTTTCTTTTTTATAAAACCTTCATATATCAATCTGTTTTCTGTCCCTGCATCAAGGCAGAATTCGATAATCCATTCAGCGCGAGTGTCGGACAATTCATTTAACCTGCTGAAAACATATCCTAAAACCCTTCCTTCTTTTTCAGTCAAAGACAGCATAAGGCAAGAATGGACTATTTGTCTGTCGTTCTCAAAAATCGGGCGGGCAATCGCTTCTGTCAAATCATATTTTTCAAAAACTGATTTTAAAACAGGAACTGCCATTTTATAATCATTGAATATGAATAGTAACAATTCCTCAAGTCGCTGAACTGATAACTCACTAAGATTTCTTAAAATATTATAGACGATGTCTCCTGTAGAGTCCTTAAATGCGAGACTCAAGCTGAACGAAGCGAGTTCTTTGCATCCGGTTTTTACGATCTCGCTGATTGCAACAGAAGCACCGTTATCCTTCAAGCATAATTCAGAAATCTGTATATTCGATTCCGATAATGATTTTTCAAATGCTTTCATGATTGCAATGGAACGTATATCAGGGACATTGTCCAATCTGCCGATAATTCCGATCAGTCCTTCAACATCCCTATTATCCATCAATATTTTTAAAGAAGGGTAAACAAACATTGCGTTTGCTTCAAATACGATTTTATCAATCTGACCACCAATTCGAAAGGAATCTATAATCATTGAAATCCTTTCATTGTCATCAGCAATTTGGTCAATCCCATTCATTACTCCTGCCAATGTCATCTCTGAACGATCTTTTACAGCTATGTCAAGCCCTGATTTTACGGCTGATATTTTACCAGTAAGAATAATTTGTGTCAATATTTTGCCCTGATTTTTGTTCAATATTAAATCGGGCAAAGCTTCGATTATGGAAGGATGTATGTTAATCAGATGATCTTCTGTTTTTTCATAATTTTGAAACATGGATTGACCAAACACTACCTTGTAAAAATCGGCAGGATCGAGTTCATTCATTTTCCTGAGCCAAAACTTTTGAATATCTCCCTTGCGGGCATAAGCGACTGCGATAGTGATTATGGATTCTCTATCGAGATACAGATGTTCCCGGTACTCATCGATAAGACGAAGCCTGTCTTTTGAAATCATATATTCAGCATTTTTTATTGTATTGGAGACTTCCTGCTTCAGAATTTCCTGAACTTCTTTAATTTTAATCTCATCAGATTCCAGCCATTCCGATATGGAAACAGCCAATGATTCATGAATAAGCTCATATTGAAGAGAATCATCACATAGCCCTACTTCGCGTATCAAACGGTGATGATGGGTCAGATCGAATACGACTTCCTGCAATTGATCCAAAGGGATCTGTATAAAATTTCCGATTTCTTCAATAGAAAGGAGCGACTTCGTTTTTTCCGATGTGACAAGAGTTTGAAGAACTTTTCTTGCAGTTTTTTCTATGTCAGATGGAAGGTGTGACATGATATTCTCAAGATGTTCTTTTAAAATCCGTCTGGCTCCTCCAGCCTGTACATAAGCATCCAGGGACAATCCATGTCCCGAAGTATTTTTATATATCCGGTCACAAACTATTTGGAGGTTGACCGGGAGTATCCTGTCGGGAGACAAGTCATTCAACAAAGATTCTACAAACTCGTCTTCAACCTTTAACCCACACTTTTCAGCGGGTTTTATAATCGCTTCAGATGCAGATTCATATGTTAAATCATCCAGTCTCCATACTGTTTCATGTAAACCGGGAAACTGCTTTTGATGATTCGCAAGTTTTCCCAAGTAATCTTCACGAATTATAAGTATGATTCTTACACCAATATCAGGGGTTGAAATCCAGTTTCTTAAACTGAAAAAAAACGAGTTTAAAACTTGCATTCCAGACTTTATGATAACTTCTTCAAACTGATCAATGAATATCAGTATCTCACGATGATGTTTTTTTAAATCATGTTTGAGCATCTCCTTGACATCATACTCTGATGAATGCTCGGACTTCTTGATATTTAAAAGTGTTTGCAGTGCTATTGCAATCGACTCTTCCGGGTCACTTCCAAGTCGAGTATATAAAGCAGCCATGTTTGTATTTTTTTCTGTTTTCGGCATTAAACCGGCTTTTACAAGCGAAGTTTTTCCTACACCAGAACGACCGCATAATATTGTCATACGATTGGAAGCCGCCATAATTTCACGAAAAATATTTTCAATATCATCATCTCGTCCAAAAAATATGTCTTTGTCTTCAAAATCATAATAATCCAAATATTTGTATGGAATCAGGTGTTTTATCAGTTGAATCGAAGCCACTTCTTTTCGTAATGGCTTTTCAGCCTTTTCGGGTATTCTTAAAACGAGTTCTTCAAGTAATTTTACAGGAGATTGTTTGAGAACTGTCCAATTATTAAACTGGCTTTTGTGCATTGCAGGTCCAGAGATAAAAACCGGATTGCTATATTGACGCAGAGAATGGGTAGCCTCTATATATATTTTCATGAAACTTAAGTCATTCATATTACAGTTTAATAATAACAATGTCCCGTTAACCAATCTCTCTCTGATACGTCGGCTGATATATCTTATGCGATGTTGTAACTGGTTCTGATCTTTTTTTGTTAACACGAGTCCTTTGCCCGTTATTGCGCTTCCTCCCAGAAGATACAGTAACCTATTGTTTTGCTCTGGTTCCAATGTTGAAAGATCATCATCTTCAATAAGAGGTTTAAATGGAGCATGGATGTTATCGAGACAGTTTTCCAGAATGAGATCCGGAAAGTAACTCACCACTGTATGTATCGGCAATTTTGCAATCGCCTGATATGGTTCTGTTACTGACATTTTTTTTGATGAAAGGATACGCAACACGTTATCAATTAAAGCCTTACGCCCGAATTGTAGTTCGAATTTTGAAGCTGCAAGATGATAATCGACTTCTTTCAACCCTGCGGCAACACTCAATTCCGTTGTAAATTCCTGGCGAGTGACAGCAACTTGAGAATCCAGTGCATCTCCAAGCAGGATCATGACCTTACGATTATAAAAATCTTCGGCAAGAGTTTCGAGTAAATGTTCCTGATTTTCAGTATAACTATATCCATTCAATGAAGAATATGGTGTTGGTCGAATATGTGAAGGTTCCCTGACTGGTAATGGCCATATCCCTGCATTTCGAGCCGCTTGTACATCAACAACGAATGATTCCGTAGCTTGATCCAACAGATTCCTGGCATTCATGTCTGCATTCTTTGGTTCTTCATTTCTAATGAGCGAATCCGGATCAAACAAGACTGTGCGTCCTTTTTGGCAGGATTTTTTCACTGCATCCGCATCTCTGATTATTGGGTCTGAAGACACGTCATTGTTATTTCTTCTTACTCCCGGAATAACGTGCCACCCATTTACATTCACTCCCAGCACAACCGGTAACAGACGTATATGTTCTATGGCCGAACATAACAATAGGGCGAGATCGATACAGGTTCCTTCACCTTCATCCAGAACTCTGCGAGGCATTCGTATAACCTGTATATCTTCATTACAGGGTGTCGGTTCCCAGGCATATGCAGGTTCACGGTGGCGAGCAAGCTCTCTGTAGAGGAAGCTGACGGCCTCAACCGGTCTCATTTCAGGAAAGCCAGCTTTTGATTGCTCAATTCCAAGTCGTTCCCTTGCTCTACGGACAAGTTCAATAACAGCAGGGTCATTAGGTACGATAAATGTCACCCAGGTATCAGCCATATCTTCCTGAATTGGAATAGACGTTGGAGGTTGTATCCAAACTTCTTGATTCCATATCTGTTCAGAATCAATCAGTAATTCTATACATGAATGAATTTCTGTATTCTCCTTGAGCATATCGGGGTAAATAACAATCGGTGGATTATTTTTGATTTTAAAAATAGAAAATTTATTTCCATGCTTTACCTTCTGCATTTTTAACGGCCAGTAACTATGTATAAGACCCTTTAATCTTAGAGATAATTTTGGATCTTCATCAAAATTATATTCCTCGAAAGTAATTTCTTCAATTAATTTTTGACGATT
>JAUCGE010000403.1 GCA_030377965.1 Desulfobacterales bacterium HSG16 | reverse complement strand
AGTCTATAATGGCTTGCTTTTTTTCGGCAGGCCGGTTTCGTTCTGAAGGTGATATCCATTTGTCAATTTTTTTGAAAGTGGTGCTCCGAGGTCTGAAATTTAAGAGAATTTTTTTTTGAAAGGAGAGAATCACTATGGCAGATGGCATTGTAAAATGGTTTAATGAGAAAAAAGGTTTTGGTTTTATCGAACAAGAAGATGGCGGACCGGATGTCTTCGTTCATTTTTCAGCAATTCAGGGAAGCGGTTTCAAAAGTCTTTACGAAGGCAATCGCGTAACTTTTGATATTGAGCAGGGACAAAAAGGCCCGTCCGCGGTCAACGTCAATGTAGTTTAGTACCAAATGGATTGAAAAGGAGCATTTTGTTATCAAGCGGAATGCTCCTTTATTATTTCGAAGGCATCTTTATATAAAGTTTTTTATCAGAGCAATTTGTCCGGTTTATAAAATCATGAATCTTTTTAAAAACTGCTTGACATGATATGATGTCAGGTTTATATTTACCGGATTATGCAGTTCGCAAATTTGTGCGACAAGTTTCGTCTTCAGGGGGAAAAACCATTTATCAAGTTTTTGAAAGTGGCAACCACAGAGTATGAAACTGAAAGAGAATTATTTTTTTAAAGGAGTGTGTCACCATGATTAATGGCGTTGTAAAATGGTTTAACGAAAAAAAAGGCTATGGCTTCATCGAACAAGAGGATGGACCTGATGTATTTGTTCATTTCTCAGCAATTCAGGGAAGCGGTTTCAAAAGCCTTTACGAAGGCAACAGCGTAACTTTTGACATTGAACAAGGACAGAAAGGCCCATCAGCGGTCAACGTCACTGTAGTTTAATGTATAAAATAGATTGAATTTGAGGCATTCTGCTAACATGTGGAATGCCTCTTTGTTTTTTTATTTATAAGAGCATTTCATCGTTTTTCGGTGAAATGCTTTTGTTTTTTCGAATTCCCTGCGACAACCCCCGGCTTACAAATCGTAAAAGCCATCATGGACATAAAAACATACCCGCCTGCAATGTGATATTTTTTTTACACAGACACTTTTTGGAAAAGAAATTTTTTCATTGAAAATCGAATTCCCATTGCATATATTCCTAAATA
>JAUCGE010000119.1 GCA_030377965.1 Desulfobacterales bacterium HSG16 | reverse complement strand
ACTGGATGAATGGATATATTTCCTTAAAAATGAAGAAATTAAAGACGATTTCAAAGCAAAAGGTCTAAAAAAAGCAAAGCAGGAATTGGATGTCCTGAAATTATCCGAAGAAGAACGTATGGCTTATGTGAGATATAAAGATGATCTTCATTATCAAGCGAGTATGTTTGAATCGAGCTTTACAAGTGGTAAGATGGAGGGAGAAGAAATAGGAGTGGAGAAAGGTGAAAAAATAGGTATCAAGAAAGGTGAAAAAATAGGTATCAAGAAAGGTGAAAAAATAGGTATCAAAAAAGGTGAAAAAATAGGTATCAAAAAAGGAAAAATGGAAGGGAGAGAAGAAGGGAAAATGGAAGGGAGAGAAGAAGGGAAAAAAGAAAAAGCTGTTGAAATAGCGATCAGCCTTATATCTGGAGGCAATATGGATACAAAAACGATTGCGAGTATAACCAGATTGACCGAGGAAGAAATCAAAAAACTGAAGCCAGAATAACTCAATATAAACACTCCAGAGAGTAAAACGAGTCATTCGTCCGCGATTTCACGAAAAAGCATCCGAAATCGACATTTCCGGATGTATTCATGGCATTGATTCGTATTGAACAGAAATCGTTTAAAAAGGCGATAGCCCATTATGAAGACACCATGAAAAAAGCCCCGAAAAACCCGACCATAATGAACAACCTTGCCCATCTGCTCGTAAGCTACACAGACAGGATCGGCAGAGCGGAAAAACTTGCCCGCAAGGTAAAGTCAATCATGCCGGGCGATCCGATTGCGGCAGATACTCTGGGCTGGGTACATCATCACAGGAAAGATTACAAAAACGCGATTTCCGAACTCTATTTTGCAGCTCAGAAAATAGGGCAGAACCCGACAATCCGGTATCACCTGGCAGCGGCTTATTATGAAAACCGGCAGTATGAAAAAAAGCGAGGCAGAGCTTAAAATCGCCCTTGCAATATCCGGTGATTTCGACGAGGCTGGCAAGGTCAGGGATCTGCTGGCCCGGATTAAAAACAAGAAATAAAGTAAATGAGACAGGAAAGCAGAGACAGACAAAATGAAACCCGCCAGCCCATTTGAAACCGGAAGAAACCTGATTCGACGTATCGCATCCGATGAGATACTCGAAGAAGCCTTTCAATGGCTGTGCAGGCGGAGAATCGATTATTCCCCGAATTCGGATATCTGGGATTTCCGCCTCAAATGGCCGCAAATCAAACCAGAACTGCAAAACCGCCTGGTTTCCGGTATATAGAGGCAAGAGGCATATCTTACGGCTGCCCCTTGTCTCCGCTGATGGGCGCGCTGTATCTCAAACCTCTGGATGACGCAATGGAGAAAACAGGTCTGTTTTACGCACGGTTCATGGATGACTGGGTGATAATCGCACCTTCGAGATGGAAGCTTCGCAATGCAGTCCGAAAGGTAAATCAGATACTGTCTGACCTGAAAGTTGAATTGCATCTTGATAAAACATATATCGGAAGGGTTGAAAAAGGGTTTTCATTTCTGGGCTATTTTTTAAAACCAAGGAGCTTGACAGCTTCAATGGAAACTCTCAAAAAGCATGCCGAACGTATTGCCCGGCTTTATGAGCAGGGTGCGGATGAAATTCGCATCGGGCAATATGTTCGGCGTTGGTTTTCGTGGTTACAGGGCGGATTTCATGGATATCTCAACCTTGTTTCTGGCTCTGGTCCTCATTTGGCTGCAGCACACTCCCACGAAAACACAGAACGTTATAGTCATCATAGCCATGCTGGAGGCTTCGGGAACAGACGATATAGCGGTTACCGGGGTCGGACTACCCCAGGTCATGCCTACGTTTGGGTCCGTTGCCAGGATCTGCCCGAGGGTTGATCCGTCGCTCTGCATCATTGCCTGGGCTCCGTTTTGTATTATCAACCCTTCGGCCCCTGCGGCCGTGTCTATCCGCAGGTACGTGCTGTCAGTCGACCAATTGTTGTTGTTGACATCGAAGCCGAAATTGTTAGTCATGTTAAGCTCCGTGTTTGCGATCGTGCCCTCGTAAAACTTGTGGCTCCAGAGTTCTGTTGGCCCTTGCCAGCCGGTCATCTCAAGGTCGATCACGTTTGTACTGTCGACTCCGTCTCCGTCATCGTACCTCATGCGTCCGTCTATTTTGTACGTGGAACTCCCTTCCCACTCGAATGTGATATCCATTATCGCGGCATCAGCGCCAGCGGCGGTGAACAACGAAAAAACTAGGACTGTTACTGCGGTGATATACCCAATCATTGTTTTCGTTTTCTCCGAGCGGCGGTGGCCGGCTCCTTCTGTTTCTCTTTCCATTTTCTTGTCTCCGTTAAGGTGAATGCTTTTGAATGAGCTGGATGGATGTATCATGATTGTAGCCTCGTAGCCGCCTTCGCGGCCGACCGCCCCCACAGCCTTAATGGTTATGATTCTCGTCCAGTCTGCTACGTTGATTTTCAAAGCAATGAGTCTTTATGCCTGTCCTATTACTCCTCCGTTACAGGGATGGTACCTCGTGGAGGGTTAGTCGTGTACCATCACATGGTTATCCTCCTTTCTACTCTGGAACATGACGTGTTTTAGTCTGCAAATAGCCTGTCACCATTCTTGCTTACCAGATTTAACTATCTGATGCATGGCATATGTACACACGTTTCATTGAATTTCAAGGACAGAATAGGGGACAGGGACAGAATAGGGGACAGGACAGAATAGGGGACAGGAGAATAATACCTTGACAGGTATGAAAAGCAGTGATATGTATTTTTTTTACACACCAATACATAGGGAGGCAACTCATGCCAAGAATAGCGAGAATGCTGAATGAAGGCCAACAAACCGTATACCATGTAATTTCCCGGACCGCTCTGGATGGCTTCCCATTCTGTGATATCGAAAAAGAGGAACTCGTGAAGCTCATCAAAAAATTTGGCATGATTTATTTTGTGGATATTTTTGGCTTCTGCATTATGGGAAATCATTTTCACCTGCTCGTGAAGATGTATCCGGGCCAGGATTTTTCGGATGAAGAGATCAAAAAAAGATTCATTGATTTTTACGGAGACGAAAAAAAATTCAAAGAAAATAATATTGAATATTACCAGGAAAAATGGTCGAATCTTTCCGAATTTGTAAGAGACATCAAACAAAGCTTTTCAAGATTTTACAATAAACTGCACAACCGGAAGGGAACGCTCTGGGGAGAGCGTTTCAAAAGCGTTATCGTGGAAGAAGGCCAGACTTTGATAAACTGCCTTGCCTATATCGACTTGAACCCCGTCCGTGCTGGCATCGTGGATCTGCCCGAAGATTACCGCTGGAGTTCGTTTGGCTATCATATTCAGTCGAAAAACAAGGATAATTTTTTATCCACGGACTTTGGGCTGGTGGAATTCAATGTTACGGATGAAGATGAAAGATTGAGAAGATATCGGAGATATGTTTACGAAGCAGGCGCATTGAGCAGACCGGACAAACCATCGGCAGGAACCATTGAAAGAAAAATTCTTGAGAAGGAAAGAGAAACCGAATTCGATTTGGATCGGATTCAACGTTTTAAATACAGGACCAGGTATTTTACCGATTCCGGAATTATCGGGTCCAAAACCTTTGTGATGGAGAATTACCAGCGGTTTAAAAGTCGGTTTCAATGCAAACGTGAAAAGAAGCCAAAGTCGATAAAGGGGCTTGATGGGATATATTCTTTGAAGCGATTGTCGGAGGTTTTGTAGCGGGCAAGGCACTCCCTCCCTTTTTATTTTTCGCCTCAATCCTAAAAAATGCTATGTGAACTATACTGAAAAGGTTACTCTGCATCCATGCAAACGCGAGAGAAACAGGCGAAAACGGTTCAATTAGTCCGATAAGCAACACTCCAAATGCAGGAACATCTCGTAACGCACCGACCAACGAGGGAAGAAGAAAATCTTGTTTGTCCCAAATCAAGCCCAAGCGAACCCCGATATCATATGGAAGTGGATGTCATATCCACGATTCAACACGCAAAAAATACCGCACAGAGATTCGCTGTCGAGCTTTGCCGGGTACTGCCCGCGTATGGGATATATGGCATTGATCGATTAGAATTGTCATCCAGCCAATCAGCTTTGAAGATGCACCTCGGGAACTGAGAATCGCTGACATTATATGATTCGTATCAATGACAACCCGTAAATTCTCAGGCATCGTGAGAATCAAGATTGATTACCTCATAAAAGTCAATAATTTTAAGAATATAGCTGAAGATACTCTGGACGAATGGATATATTTTCTCAAAAATGAAGAAATTAAAATAGACTTTGCAACAAATTTTTGGAAAGATGGTTCAAGATTTTTTTATGCACGGATACTTAATCAAGGAGATAAAACATATGAAGGCTGTGGTTCAACGGGTAAGCCAGAGCAGTGTTGTCATTGATGACAGGCAGATTTCAAATATCGGCATGGGTCTGCTTGTGCTTCTGGGCGTTTCTGAAACCGACTCTGAAAAAGATGCTGACTGGCTTTCTGCAAAAATCGTGAATCTGAGAATATTCGAAGATGATACGGGCAAGATGAACCGCTCACTTGTCGATATCAACGGAGAAATGCTTGTGGTTTCCCAGTTTACATTATACGGTGACTGCAAAAAAGGCAGGCGTCCATCATTCGTTCATGCAGCAGGCCCTGAAAAGGCCAACATGCTTTACGAATATTTTGTCGATAAAATCAGGCAAAAAAATATCCCGGTTCAGACAGGCAAGTTCGGCGCAATGATGGAGGTATCACTTCTCAATCACGGGCCGGTAACTTTGATTGTTGAAAGCAGATGAAACAAGCCGGGTTGTTGATCGGCTATGTCATAAAACAAGCGTTTTACAAAATCATTTTACAAAAAAAGCACAGCTCCGGCTACATTTATATTTGGGAAATGTCTTATGATTAAAATCCAGCAAATCACAGCTTTAATTATTATTTCCATCATCAGCCTTACAACATTTTTTACAGCGGAAGCATATGCAAACAAAGGGCTGAAGAAAATTTACTCCAGGCTCGGTGTAAATGATGGGGCAATGATCATTGATCCCCAGGGCAGAACCATTTTTGCTCATCAGGAAAATAAAACCCTTATCCCGGCTTCGACTATCAAGATATTAACATCTCTGGCAGCGTTTCATTATCTGGGAGAAGATTTTAAGTTCAAAACAAAATTTTATATAAACAAACCGGGAAACCTTATAATTAAAGGATATGGAGATCCTTTGCTCGTGTCCGAAGCCATTGACACCATATGTCAAAAACTTTCAGATATGATAGATACCGATAAAAAGGAAATCGCCGATATTATTCTGGATAATTCCTACTTTGATTCAATACAGATTCCCGGAACCATTTCCTCTTTCCAGCCATATGACTCGCCAAACGCGGCCCTGTGCGTAAATTTCAACACAGTCAAATTCAAACGCTCGGCCAATCGATATAAAAGCGCAGAATCCCAGACCCCGCTTCTGCCCTTTGTGATGGGGCGAGTTAAAAAATCCGGTCTTGTAAAAGGCAGAATCGTTCTTTCCCAAAAAAACGATGAATACCTGTTTTATGCAGGCCACATGTTTAAGTATTTTCTCGAAAAACATGGCATCAAAGTTACTGGCACAATAAGAATCGGTCTTCTCGAAACAGAATACCCTGAAAAAACGCCTCGGCTTTTATATAAACATGATTCCATTTCCTCCCTTAAAAATATTATATCGGGCTTAATGCGTTATTCTAATAATTTTACAGCCAACCAGATTTTTATCAAATGTGGTATCAAGCACAAAAATCCACCAGGAACCCTTGCAAAAGGAGCTTTGGCCATAAGCGATTTTGCTGAAAAATCGTTGGGAATTGATGGCCTTACACTTTATGAAGGGTCAGGCATATCAAGGCAGAACAGGATAAGTGCAAAGGATATGATCAAGGTTCTGGGTGCTTTTTCAAAACATAAAGATCTTATGAGAAGCCAGGGCAGGCAATTATATAAAACCGGCAATCTCAAAGGAATCAATACAAGAGCGGGCTATATCCGCAGCAAAAATGGCGGCTTTTACCAATATTGTGTGCTTGTCAACACGCCTGGAAAATCAGCAGCAAAAATTGTGAAAGCCATGATGCGTCATCTTGAGTAAGAGAACATGTATCTTCAAGATTAAGAATATGTAGGCACTTACAACTCGTATGAGGGCAATATTTCCTGGATGCAAAAAGGAGCAAAAGGATTATTGCTCTTGTTTTTTCAAGGTTTCCAGATACTCCTCAATCTCTTCGGAGGTCAATCCCTTGAGTCTGTCTTCCACAGGAACTTTTTGCAGATTTTTGACAGGTATCTCTTTAAACAGATCTTTCACAGAAACTTTTTTGAGCATGTTTTTTATGACAGAACTTTTACCTATTTCTTCTGGAGACATCCCTGGAAGGATAAATTCTTCGTAAAAGCGCCACAAAAAACTTTTGTCTTCAGTTGTCAAATCCATGATTTCCGTACCTCCTATTTGCAACAAATGATGTGCGATTCTCACAATGAAAACAGCGATATTTCCAGGTAATCTGGTTATACCTGTTTTTATCAGCCTTTTCAGCGCCCTGGATTTCTCCTTTTTCTTGCTGCCGAAAAGCCTGTAAAGATCGTTGTAAGGCTCATCCGCCAGATCGTTCAACGATATCAGAGGCAGAAGGTTCACCATCGAATTCGGGCTGTTATAGATCCCAGCTTTGTCTGACTGCCTGTATCCGTGCTTTTCCAGGGTTTTACGTGATGGTGTTTTTGAACTGGCAATAAAAGCCTGTACATCATGCTCTTTCAGTTTTCTGTGCTTCTTATAGAACACCCGATATCCACCAATAACAAACAAGGACTCTTCGGTGATAGATTCGGTGTTCTTAAATTCTATAATGACATGGGATGCCTTGCTGTCACGTACACCGTCTGGAAGAACTTCGAGTTGTTCCGGTGTCCACGCCATTCCCTTTTTTCTGATAATAACAACATCTGCTTCAGGTGGATCGATCATTACTGGATGAGATGTCTGCACTTCAAGGCCAAGAGGAGTCAATACCTCTTCAAAAACCGTCCCGAACCACCTATGCCACCTGATTTCAAAATTTTCGGATCGTTCGTTTTGCTCATTCATTTCAAATATACTCTAAACCGATTTTGATCGCATGTCAAAAAATAATATAATAGGATGTAATTTATTTTTAAGTGCATCCGGTCAAAAATTTTGTGTTTTTGCAGAACTTTCTACGTTTTCACTTGTGATCAGAGCATATGCGCTGTGATTATGGATGGATTCGAAATTTTCAGCACTCACGGAAAACCAGGTGATGTTTTCATCCGCCTTGAGCTTGAGAGCTATATCACGGACTACATCCTCGACAAATTTCGGATTGTCATACCCTTTTTCTGTAACATATTTTTCATCGACTCTTTTAAGCACGGAATACACATCACAGGATGCCGATGATTCCACGAGTTCGATCATATCTTCCATCCATATGAATTTTTTAAACCGAGTAGCAAGATGCACCTCTCCCCTCTGATTATGTGCGCCTTCCCTGCTTATCTCCTTTGAACACGGGCAGACAGATGTGATGGGAACGATCACTTCCGAAACCAGATCCACACGACCTGCGGGGTTACTATATCCGATCAGCCTGCATGTATAATCCATAAGCCCGAAGGATTCACTTTTAGGTGCATTTTTTTCGATAAAATAGGGAAAGCTGACTTCGATATGAGATGATTCGGCATTGAGACAGGATTTCATCTTTTCCAGAATCTCCCCGAACCTTTTCAAGGAGACTTCTGGACGAAACAGGTTTAAAAGTTCCACAAACCTGCTCATATGAGTTCCTTTATGGTTATGCGGCAGATCTACATACATATTGATGGATGCCACAGTGTGCTGATACCCGTTTTTCCTGTCAAGAACGGTGACAGGGTATCTGAGATTCTTGATGCCGACCTTGTCGATGGGCAGGTTCCGAAAATCCGGCTGGTTTTGAATGTCTATCATAGCCTCATCCGTCATTGATAAAGTCCATAAATGATCTTTTCAGGGCTTGAGAAGATAATCAGTCCTTACATTGGTCATTGAATTAAAGATATTTCCCTTGATTTTACTATTCGATTTGTAAAGCCGATCCAAAAGATCTTTTATTTCTTTTCGTTTTGAATGGCCTGCACTGGGACACGGATTGACAAAATTCGGGAAATTGTTCTGTTTTGCAAATTTTTTAATCAGATCTTCGTCCACAAAGGCAAGAGGACGAATAACCTTGAATCGACCTTTGAAAAATGGCTGAAGAGGAACCATAGTTGAAATCTCTCCGGCATAAAACATATTGAGCAAAAGAGTTTCGATTATATCGTCCTTGTGATGACCAAGGGCAATTTTGCTGCATCCAAGTTCGTCAGCTATTTCAAAAATCCGTTTCCTCCTGAGACGGGAACATAGAAAGCAAGGGTTTTCACGATTTTTCGAGCTATGGGCTAATATACCGTAATCAGTCGATTCAACTCGAATATCATATCCCATTTTCATGGCATAGGCTTTAAGTTCACTGCCAAATCCTTTTTCAAAGCCAGGATCGATATAAATGGCAAACAATTCATAATTAATAGGAATTTTCGGAAGGCGATCACTTAGAATCTGCATCAGGCAGAGGCTGTCCTTACCTCCGGACAGCCCCACTGCAATCCGATCTCCGTCTTCGATCATATCATACCGGTGCAGGGCTTTGCCTACGGCCCGGTTTAGAATTTTGTGAGTACGATTAGCTGGCACTGACCTGTGATCAACCTGTGATCGACCTGCAACCGAATAATTGAGCTTATGCATTGTGAAAATTCATAAAAAAATAATTATATAAAAATCTGTGAGTCAGGTAAAATTTTATTTATCGTCATCGAATTTCAACCCAACTTTACCCGCTGCTATCTCCCTCAATGATACGACTATATCTTCGTTTTTAGGAGATTTGACCAGATACTCGGAACCTTCCCGAATCTGTCTTACCCGCCTTGCCACCATATGAACCAGCATAAACCGGTTTGGAACCCGTTTGAGACAATCTTCGACTGTTATGCGCGCCATTTTCTATTTCCCTTCGTTTACAAGTTGGATACCAATGAAATCTAAAGAATCTCTATAAGTTCATACGTTCGCTTGCCGGCCGGGGCCTGAAGCACTACTTCGTCTCCGGGACGCTTGCCGATAATCGCCTTTCCCAAAGGAGATGAAACCGAAATTCGACCATCTTCTATGCTCGATTCGTCAGGTCCAACCAACTGATACTTGACTTCCTCACCAGTATCGATATTTTCAAGAAGAACTCTGGCTGCAAAGACGGCTATGTCTTTGGGCAGTGCCTCTGGATCTATGATATCAGCATTATTCAGCTTGTATCCCAGTTCGGCGATCCGGCCTTCTAAAAAACTCTGGCGATCTTTTGCAGCATCGAATTCCGCATTCTCAGAAAGGTCTCCATGAGCTCGCGCTTCTTCAATAGCGAGAATGTTCTGCGGCCTTTCCACGGTCTTCAGTTGTTCAAGTTCCTTTTTAAGTTTTTCATACCCTTCTCTTGTAATAGGTATTCTGTCCAATTTATCACTCCTGATAATTTTTATTTTCAAATCTTTAAAAAAGATTTTTGGCTGTTTTATATTTAACCCTCGCAAATGTTCGTAAAAAGTATTTGCGAGGGTATTTTATTTATCTATGTTAGATAATTCTATGCCAGATAATCCTTTGCCAGAACCTGTGCTATCTGCACGGCGTTTGTAGCCGCACCTTTACGGATATTGTCCGCCACTACCCACAGGTCTATACCATTGGGGTTGGAAATATCTTTTCTGATCCTTCCCACAAGCGTCATGTCCTGGCCAGCAGCGTCTATAGCCATAGGATACACGTTGTTTGCCGGATCGTCCATCACCCTGATTCCGGGAGCAGCCGACAACAATTCCCGAACACCTTCGGCAGTGACTGGTTTTTCACATTCGATATTAACCGCTTCAGAATGGCTGTAAAACACCGGAACCCTGACCGTTGTTGCAGTCACGGCTATGCTGTCGTCTTCCAGAATCTTCCGGGTTTCATTGACCATTTTCATCTCTTCTTTCGTATAACCATTTTCCAGAAATTTGTCTATATGAGGAAGACAGTTAAAAGCGATCCGGTGAGGATAAACATTTTTCTCATAATCTATGAAATTAAGCATAGAGCGTGTCTGATCGAAAAGCTCATCCACAGCTTTTTTTCCTGTTCCGGACACAGCCTGGTACGTCGATACCACTATACGCCTGATTCCAAAGTTCCGGTAAATGGGATTGAGAGCCACCACCATCTGGATGGTCGAACAGTTGGGATTAGCTATGATTCCCTTTTTTTTATACCCTGCTATAGCGTGAGGGTTTACTTCAGGCACAACCAGCGGCACATCAGGGTCCATCCTCCAGGCGCTGGAGTTATCTACCACAACGCAGCCATCTTTTGCAGCAAAAGGGGCAAAGTGTTCGCTGGTACCGCCTCCTGCGGAAAAAATTGCAATATCAATATCTTTGAAAGAGTCTTCTTTAAGCTCTTCCACTGGTAACTCATCCCCTCTGAAACGAAGCTTTCGACCAACCGAACGGCTGGAAGCGAGAAGCTTAAGCGATTTTAGAGGAAAGTCGCTTTCTTCTAGACATGTCATCATCTGATTGCCGACAGCTCCAGTTGCACCGGCCACTGCCAGATTAAATTGTTTCTCAGCCATTTGGACTCTCCTTTCAAATTGAAAAAAGCCTGCTTGCCGGAGATAAATTCTTAATAAATAAAAATATTTAATCTCTGACAACAGCAGGACTTGCAAAACAGATATTCACAAAAGAAATGTAAAATGAATTTCTTATGATACGATTAAACTATTTTCTTGATCCGAGTTGTAATTTCGATGAAAGTCAGGTGGTTTACTGTGTTTCAGATCATTTCAAAATTCCCAGAATCGACGATGTAGCAGAAACTCTGTCTCCGACACCGACATCAAGTTGGAATGATTCGGGCAGGTACACATCCAGCCTTGACCCAAAGCAGATCATTCCAAAACGCCGGCCTCGCGAAACCTGATCATTTTTCGACACATTGCAGATTATACGCCTTGCAATCAAACCCGCTATCTGAACCACACAGATATCAGCACCCGTTTTTGTCCTGATGAAAACTGCATTGTGTTCATTTTCAAGGGATGCTTTGTCCAGATTTGCGGAAAAAAACTTTCCAGGGTTATATGCTATATTTGTAACCTCGCCATCAAAAGGAATACGGTTGACATGAACGTTGAACACCGACATGAAAATGGAAATCTTCGTGCAGCGCCCTTCAATAAAAGGTTGTCCTTCTGTTATGCCTGCAAATATGACTTTTCCGTCTGCCGGAGAAGTCAATATATCATCACCAGCAGGCGCTGGACGATCAGGATCTCTGAAAAAATAACATATGAAGAGAGTGACCAGAATGCCCGTGAGTGCAGGAACAGTAAGCCCGAGCAATGCAAAAACAAAGGTTATAAATGCTGCTGAAAAAATTATGGGGTAGCCGGGTCGTGCTATGGGAAACGCAACCTTCGGCGGATGGTCTGGCCATGTAAATTTGTTCATCGAATATACTGGTGAACCTGGCTGATT
>JAUCGE010000118.1 GCA_030377965.1 Desulfobacterales bacterium HSG16 | reverse complement strand
TACAATGGGTCGCAAGAAAAAGGAAGCAAAGGAAAAACCACTGGAGAAGATGACCGCCAAAGAACTCAGGGATCTAGCTATGGAAATTCCTGAAATCACTGGTGTTCATGGCATGAATAAGGTTGAGTTGGTTAAAGAGATAAAAAAATCAAGAGGCATTGTTGACAATGCTGGCAGCAAGAAAGGCAGCTCTGTCCGGGATATCAAAAAGAAAATCCGGAAGGTCAAAGCTCTGCGCGAGAAAGCCTTGAAAAATGATGACAAGAAAATGGCTGTCATTTATCGACGTCGTATCAGCAGGTTGAAGAAAAAAACCAGGAATGCTGCATAAGCTATTTATCATGATTGATCCGAAATCTCTTGCATTCGATATCGACGGGGTGGTGGCAGATACCATGACCCTGTTTATCGATATCTTGAAAAATGAATTTGGTATTTCCGATATTTGCTATGAAGATATTACATGCTATAATCTCACAGAATGTCTTGATATTCATGCGGATATCCTTGATGAGACCATAGTAAAGCTTCTTGACGGCAGGCATGAGGGTACTTTGAGACCCATTGACGGAGCCTCTGGCGTATTGGCTCATCTTGGAAAGGAATATGGCCCTCTTGTTTTTGTGACTGCCCGGCCTTATGTCGGGCCAATCGAAGAATGGATGAAAAATCTTTTATCCCTTGAATCGGATGATTTTGAGATCATTACAACGGGTTCCTTTGATGCAAAGGCTGAGGTTCTGACAAAAAAAGAGATTTCATGGTTTGTGGAAGACCGGATAGAGACCTGTTTCATGCTGGAAAAGACTGACAAAATTACGCCTGTTCTTTTCAAACAGCCCTGGAATCGCTGTGACCATCCTTTTGTGGAAGTGGGTTCATGGACGGAGCTGGAATCGTTGATCGATTTTTAGCCGTTTTATCCTTGTTTTTTAAATATTATCGGAGATGACAGACAATGACTCTGAATCAAAACCAGGAGAATATGGCTGGTTTTCACGGAACAACCATACTCGCGTTAAAGCATGGGGGAAAACTGGCAGTCGCAGGTGATGGACAGGTAACTCTTGGAGATACTGTTGTCAAGCATCGTGCCAGGAAGGTACGCAGGATCTACAACGACAAAATCATTGTCGGATTTGCCGGTGCTACTGCTGACGCGCTGAACCTTTCGGAACGGCTGGAGGGTAAGCTGGAACGGTATAACGGAAATCTGACCCGTTCTGCTGTGGAACTGGCAAAAGACTGGCGGACAGATAAATATCTGAGGCGGCTGGAAGCTCTCATGATAGCTGCAGACAACACCCGTATGTTTCTGATTTCAGGAAACGGGGATGTAATCGAACCGGACGAAGACATCATCGGGATAGGTTCAGGAGGAGTTCCTGCCCTGTCTGCTGCTACTGCCCTGATGAGAAATTCAGATCTGGATGCTGTCGGTATTGTAAAAGAAGCTATGAAAATCGCTGCTTCCTTGTGCATATATACTAACGAACAAATCGTGATTGAAGAAATGGCCTTGAAAGAGGCCGGTGAAGAGAGAACTTGAAATGAGTGAATTGAAACCGTCTGAAATAGTTAAAGAACTGGACAAATACATCATCGGCCAGAATAATGCTAAACGATCTGTGGCAATTGCTTTGAGAAACCGCTGGCGCAGGAAACAGGTACCTGAAGACCTCAAAGACGAGATAGCGCCGAAGAATATAATACTGATTGGGCCTACCGGAGTGGGGAAAACCGAAATTTCAAGGCGTCTGTCAAAACTGACGGATTCTCCCTTTAATAAGGTCGAAGCCTCCAAATTTACGGAGGTTGGCTATGTGGGCCGGGATGTGGAATCCATGGTTCGGGATCTTGTGGAATTGACGGTCAATGATCTCAAGGTCAGGGAGCAGGAAGCTGTTCGTGAAAAGGCCATGATGATTGCAGAAGAAATGGTACTTGATCTCCTGCTGCCAAAACAGGCGAGCGAACCACCTCCTCAACAGGAAGAAGGCGATGATTTAAATGAGGCCGGAGTTATGTTGAGCCTGCCCCAGGCAGAGCCGACAGAGAGCAGTTTATCCAAGACTCGTGGAAAACTTCGCAAGATGCTGAAGGCCGGAAAATTGAGTGACAGGTATGTCAGTCTGGATATTTCGGAAAAAAGTATGCCTATGGTCGAAATTTTTTCCAATGTTGGTATGGAGGAAATGGGTATCAATTTTAAGGATATGTTCAGCAACCTCATGCCTAAAAACACAAAGCGGCGCAAGGTAAAAGTTTCCGAAGCTCTGGAAATGATTGCCCAGGAAGAGGCGCAGAACCTGGTGGATATGGATAAAGTTATTTCCATGGCCATTGAGAAAGTTGAGCAATCCGGGATTGTCTTTTTAGATGAGATAGATAAGATAGCCGGGGGTAATGGTCATGGGCCTGATGTATCCAGGGAAGGAGTTCAAAGGGATCTGCTCCCTATCGTGGAAGGGTCGAATATCAATACCAAATACGGCCCGGTCAAATCTGACCATATCCTTTTTATAGCATCCGGTGCTTTTCACACAATCAAGCCATCTGATCTGATTCCTGAATTGCAGGGGCGTTTTCCCATACGTGTGGAACTCGATTCTCTGGGGCAGAAAGAATTCATGAGAATTCTTACCGAGCCCAAGAACGCTTTGCTCCTTCAATACCAGGCTCTTTTGAAGACAGAGGGCATAGAAGTTGTGTTTGAGGATGAATCTGTCGAAAAAATTTCCGAGATAGCCCAGGAAGTCAATAACCTTACGGAAAATATTGGGGCAAGAAGGCTTCACACTCTGATGGAATGCCTGCTGGAAGATATTTTATTCGACGCGCCTGACATGAAAGAAACCAGGGTTGTCATTGATGCCGCTTATGTTGATAACAGACTTAAGGATATAAAAGATGATGAAGACCTGAGTCGATATATTCTTTAATTTACCAACAAGGATAAAATTCGGAATCGGAAAATGAGCCAAAAAAGTGTCGCAGATATTTTAATCGAGTCTTTGCCCTATATCCGCAATTTTTCAGGCATGACAATTGTGGTCAAATACGGCGGCCATGCAATGGTGGATGAAGACTTGAAAGTCGATTTTGCCAGGGATATCACCCTGATGAAATTTATCGGACTTAATCCCGTAGTTGTACATGGTGGCGGGCCTCAGATCAATTCCGTGCTGGATCGCATGGGGATCAGGCCGAAATTTGTCCGGGGAATGCGTATGACCGACGAACCCACTATGGATGTTGTTGAAATGGTGCTGGGCGGCAAGGTCAATAAATCCATTGTTGCCCGGATAAACCGACACGGGGGAAAGGCTGTCGGATTGAGCGGCAAGGACGGTATGCTGATCCAGGCAAAAAAGATGACCATATTGCTTGACAAGGAAGATGAGAACAAACCTCCTGAGATCATTGATCCCGGACTTGTGGGAGAAGTCACAGAAATCAGGCCGGAGATTATCCATACTCTGGCAGATCAGGGGTTTATCCCTATCATTGCACCTGTCGGAGCCGGAACAGAAGGTGAGACTTTTAATATCAATGCGGATCTTGTGGCCGCAAAAGTAGCGGCTGCTTTGAAAGCCGGCCGGCTGATTCTGATGACAGATGTGGATGGAGTGCTGGATAAAAAAAATGAGTTGATTTCTTCCATAGGCGCAAAAAAAATCAGTGATATGATAGAGGATAAGACTATATCTGGCGGTATGATTCCTAAGATCGAATGCGGTCTTTCGGCTTTGCAGGGAGGTGTTGAAAAAGTCCATATCATCAACGGAACCCGCAGACATGCTATTTTGCTGGAATTGTTCACTGATTCAGGAATTGGAACGGAGGTTGTTGGATGAGTAATTGGAACGGAGGTTGTTGAATGAGTAATGAAACGATTAATTTGGCAGATTCCGTAATAGCCCAGACATACAAACGCTTTCCTATGGTTATGACTCAAGGCAAAGGCGTGATGCTTTATGATTCGGACGAGCGCGCTTATACGGATTTTACCGCTGGCATTGCAGTATGCAACTTAGGACATGCCAATTCTAAAGTGGCAGACGCGATCTGTGAACAGGCAGCAAAACTGATTCATGTCTCAAACCTTTATTATACTCTTCCCCAGACTGAACTTGCAAAGGTGCTTGTTGCAAAAAGCTTTGCAGACCGGGTTTTTTTCTGTAACAGCGGTGCGGAAGCCAATGAGGCCGCTATAAAACTGGTTCGCCGGTATTTTTATGAAAAAGGGGAAACCGAAAAAATCCAGATCATTTCAATGAAAAAATCCTTTCATGGCCGGACAATGGCTGCATTATCTGCAACAGGACAGGAAAAAATCAGAAAAGGATTCGATCCGGTTTTGAGTGGTTTTGATTTTGTCCCTTTTGGTGATATTGATGCTGTAAAAAATGCTATTGGGCCTGAAACCGGTGCTGTAATGCTTGAACCCATTCAGGGAGAGGGCGGGGTTTGCTGTACTGATAAAAATTATTTCAAGGCGCTGAGAAAAATTTGTGATGAAAATGGCATTCTTCTTATACTGGATGAAATTCAGACTGGTATGGGGCGTACAGGCAAATTTTTCGCTTACGAACATTTTGGAATCGAGCCGGATATCATGACTCTTGCCAAGGCTCTGGCAAACGGGCTTCCTGTAGGTGCTATGCTGGCAAAAGAAGAGTTTGCAAAGGCATTTTCACCGGGCGTTCATGCGTCAACTTTCGGAGGAACTCCTCTTGTCTGCGCTGCTGCCCTTGAAGTTGTCCGTATTCTGACCGAAGAAGGCATTGTTGAGCAATGTGAAACAACAGGTCAATATTTTAAAGAAAAGTTATTGTGGCTCAAGGAGAGACACGATGCGATTGAAGATGTTCGGGGTATGGGTCTTCTGCTCGGAATGGGACTCAATATCAATGGTGGCCGGATCGTTGAACAATGCATGGAAAAGGGATTTTTAATAAACTGCATTCAAGATAAAGTTCTGCGTTTTATTCCACCTCTTATTATTGAAACTGAAGCCATTGACAGGCTTGTATCATGCCTGGATGATATATTTTTGAAGGAGAGAGCAGTTAAATGAGAAAAGTCGATAAAGTAGTGCTGGCATATTCCGGCGGCCTGGATACATCGGTCATATTGAAATGGCTGATCGAAACTTATTCATGTGAAGTCATAACTTTCTCTGCTGATATAGGGCAGGGAGAAGAACTTGACACTGTCGAAGAAAATGCCAGAAAAACAGGTGCTTCCAAGGTTTATATAGAAAATTTGCAGGAAATTTTTGTAAAAGATTATGTCTTTCCAGCATTTCGGGCAAATGCAATTTATGAAGGACAGTATCTTCTTGGCACATCTCTGGCACGGCCTCTGATTGCAAAACGTCAGGTCGAAATAGCTGCTGAACAGGGTGCTGATGCGGTAAGCCACGGAGCCACCGGCAAGGGCAACGATCAGGTTCGTTTTGAACTTAGTTACCTGGCCATGCAGCCTGATATCAAGATCATAGCTCCCTGGCGGGAATGGGATTTAAACTCCAGGACAATTTTAATGGATTTTGCAAAAAAGCACGGAATAAATGTGCCTACGACTCATGCCAAACCCTACAGCACAGATGCCAATCTTCTGCATATCAGTTATGAAGGTGGAGTGCTTGAAGATCCCTGGCACAGTCCGCCTGAAGATATGTTTACACGAACTGCCTCCTTTAAAGATGCATGTGATGAATCCGAGATTATCGAAATCTCTTTTGAAAATGGTGATCCCACTGCTATAAATGGTAAGAAACTGACTCCGGCAAAACTTCTGACAGAATTAAACCGACTCGGTGGAAAACATGGGATCGGCAGAAGGGATATTGTGGAAAATCGGTTTGTGGGCATGAAATCAAGAGGGGTGTACGAAACTCCGGGCGGCACTATATTGAGAGAAGCTCACATGGCAATCGAATCCATAACTATGGATCGTGAAGTCATGCATTTAAGAGACAGCCTTGTTCCGAAATATTCCGAACTTGTTTATTATGGATTCTGGTTTGCTCCGGAAATGGAATTGTTGCAGAAAATGATAGATGATACTCAGAAAAATGTGTCCGGTGATGTAAAAATCGAGCTTTATAAGGGAAATAGCCGGGTTCTGGGCAGGAGATCGGAATATTCCTGCTACAGGGAAGATTTTGCAACATTTGAAGATGATGATGTGTACAGCCAGCAGGATGCCGAAGGCTTTATCAAGCTCAATGCCCTGAGACTGAGAATAAAAAAGATGATGGAAAAAAGCTGAAGGAGGCGTAAGAGTAAAAAAATGGCTGAAAAACTCTGGGACGGCAGATTCTCGAATAAAACTCACGCCAGTGTGGAGGCTTTTACCTCATCCATAGATTTTGACAAACGTCTTTACGCCCATGATATCGAAGGCAGTATTGCCCATTGCAGGATGCTTGCTAAAACAGGAGTTATTCAATCAGATGAAGCTGATGCTCTGGTCAAAGGACTCAGGCAGATAAAAAAAGAGATTGAGACAGGAGATTTTCTTTTTTCCGACAGCCTTGAGGATATACACATGCATATTGAGGCAAGGCTTGTCGGAATAGTCGGAGATGCAGCCAGAAAGCTGCATACGGCAAGAAGCCGTAATGATCAGGTAGCTCTTGATATTCGTATGTATTTGAGAGACGAATGCCGGACAATGATTCATGATCTGAACAGGTTGAGAAATGTAATCGTGGCAATGGCTGATGATAATATTGATGTGGTCATGCCCGGATACACTCATTTGCAGAGAGCGCAGCCTGTGCTGTTTGCCCATCATCTGATGGCCTATTACGAGATGTTCACAAGAGATACAGAGCGGTTTGAACAGGTATTTGAACGCATTGATGTCATGCCTTTAGGCAGTGCCGCCCTTGCTGGAACGACCTATCCTGTTGATCGACATTATACGGCAGAACTCCTTGATTTTTCGAAGATATCCGAAAATAGTATGGATGCTGTGTCGGACAGGGATTTTATGATAGAATTTCTTTCCAATGCCAGTATCTGCATGATGCATTTGAGCAGAATATCCGAAGAATTAATAATATGGTCATCTTCCGAATTTGCGTTTATCGATCTTCCGGATGCCTTTGCAACCGGATCAAGTATCATGCCCCAGAAAAAAAATCCTGACATCCCGGAGCTTGTTCGAGGGAAAACTGGCCGGGTATATGGCAACCTGGTGACAATGCTGACTATGATGAAATCTCTCCCGCTGGCTTATAATCGTGATATGCAGGAAGATAAGCTTTCTCTGTTCGATACCATAGATACATTGTCTGCATGTATTGATGTCTATATCCATATGCTGCCGAATATCAGGATTGACAGACAGCAAATGATCAATGCGACAACTGTCGGATATTTAAACGCTACCGATATGGCAGATTATCTCGTGACAAAGGGAATGCCCTTTCGTGAAGCCCATGCCTGTGTCGGAAAGGCTGTTGCTCACGGTCTGATCGTGAAAAAAGAGCTTCATGAAATGAGTTTGGAGGAATTGAGAGAATTTTCACAACTGATCGAAGAAGATCTGTTTGAAAAATTGGATACACTGGCCATGATCAACCGCAGAAATTCATATGGTGCAACTTCTTCGAACCAGGTTAGGGCCGCGATTGCAGCAGCTCAAAAAAAACTGGATAAAATTTTTTCCGATAAGGCTCTGCCCGAATGAAGCCGTCAATGGCAAAATCTGTCCGGCTTTTGATAGCAAGGGGTCTGATTTTAGATTTTTTCCTTATGGTTTCAGTAATTTGGTTTTTTTCTTTTACACCCGGATGCGGAAGAAAAGGGCCTCCAGTTCCCAGAGGGAATATACAGACAGAGATAGTAAGAGACCTTAAACTTGCATATGAAAATGATACTCTTATATTGAGATGGTCAGGAAATAATGATGCAGAGCTGGCCGTATTTGCTGTATACAGGGCCAGGCGCAGTCTTATAAAGACAGAGTGTCAAAAATGTCCTCTTGAGTTTGAGCAGATTGCTGATTTTGATATATCGGGAAAAAGCGTTAAAACTGGCTATGAATATATCGACAGGGACGCAAGTCCTGGTTTTCGATATTATTATAAAATCAGGGCCGCAAATAAATATGGAAGGGAAGGGGCAGATTCGAATATGGTCGATTTTGCATATTAAATTTGCATATACAATTTCACCTGTTTTTTGACTTTTCTTATCATCAACCGTGCAGAGAAAAAATATCATGAAACCGATTGAGTTTTTTAAAATGAGCGGCAGTGGTAATGATTTTATCATTATAGACAACCGCAGTCAGATCGTGGAGAAAGAAAATCTGCCAGAGTTTATTTCAAGTATCTGCCAGAGAAAACTTTCCGTAGGTGCTGACGGGCTGATTCTGGTGGAAGATTGTGAAAAAAACGATTTTAAATGGCATTTTTTCAATTCTGATGGAACCAGAGCAGACATGTGCGGTAACGGAGCCAGATGCGTTGCCAGGTTCGCGCATTTGAACGGGATAGCAGGATCTTCAATGGCATTTGAAACAGATGCCGGTGTTATTCTTGCGAATATGACAGGAAAAAATGATCGTGTGCGGATAAAAATGACCGATCCTGTCGATTATCAAGACCGGATTCAGATTGAAACTGACTTGGGAAACATCATTGTAGATTTTCTAAACACTGGTGTACCTCATGCTGTGATCGAAACCGAAGATGTAGACAAAATTGATGTAACTGGTCTGGGCCGTGCTGTTCGTTTTCATGAACGATTCGCTCCAAACGGGGCTAATGCCAATTTTTATATGCTCGAAAAAGATGGAACAATCCTTGTAAACCGCACATATGAAAGAGGAGTTGAAGATGAAACTCTTGCCTGTGGAACAGGGTGTGTGGCAGTAGCTGTCACAGCAGCACGAAGACATGACCTTTTGTCTCCTGTAGTTGTAAGGACAAAAAGTTCTGGATATCTGACAGTCCATTTCCAAAGAGATGAAGACCGGTTTTTTGAAGTATATCTTGAAGGTGACGCTCGGATTATATATAAAGGCGAACTTTTTCAAGACGCTTGGAATTATTAAAAAAATATCTAATGGACAATAAAGAACATATCGCATATATCAGTGTCGGGTCCAATCTTGGCAATAAGAAGAAAAATTGTCAAAAGGGCATTGACTGCCTGGTGGCTCTGGATGAAAATCGCCTTCTGGCTCAATCTCCTTTTTACAAAACCGAACCGGTTGACTATAAAGATCAGGACTGGTTTATTAACGGTGTAGCCAGAATTGAGACACAGCTCTTGCCATCGAAGTTTTTAAAGGCATTGAAGGAGATTGAAAAAAAAGCAGGCAGGGATTTGGGTCAGAATGCTGTCAGATTCGGGCCGAGAATACTGGATATGGATATCCTTTTATATGATAACCTGGTTATTGATGAACCCATGATATCTATTCCTCATCCGAGGATGCATGAAAGAGTTTTTGTATTGAAGCCACTTTGTGATATAGATTCACAGATCATTCATCCTGTGTCAGATAAAAGTGCTGAGGCTTTACTGGCAGCGATTGATGACAAAAACCAGGGAGTGGAACTATGCTCGTAAGAGGATTGATTTATCTGGGGCTGCTTTTCGGAGCTTATATCTCTATAAAAACAATTGCTCGAAAGGTTGTCGATTCACAAAATTCAGGCCATGCAGTCGGAAAAAGCGATGATATAATGGTCAAAGATCCTAGCTGCAATGTCTATTTCCCTAAGAGGGAAGGCATACACTTGAGGGACCATGATGGTCAGGATCTTTATTTTTGCAGTGAAGAATGCAAAAACAAGTTTATCGAAAACAGTTAAGGGAAGTCAGACAAAAAAATTTACCCGTCTTACTTGTCTTTTAACCCGTATTCTGCGTTGCTGAAAAGGGCGAAGATGTAGAATATGCACCCTTTACAGCGCCTTTAATACGGATTAAAATTCTGTGTAATCCGGGGTATATTATTTTCTATGACATCCCTGAAAACGGGGTGTATATTGTTTTCATCAAAAAATTTTAACAGCACACCCGGCAATAATACTTTATTTTTAAAAGAGAGGAAAATTTCATGAAGTTTTTCATAGATACGGCAAATCTTGATGAGATAAAAGAAGCCAACGCTATGGGCATGGTTGACGGTGTAACGACCAACCCTTCTTTGATTGCAAGAGAAGATGGGGAATTTAAAGAGATCATCAATGATATCTGTTCCGTGGTAGATGGCCCTATCAGTGCGGAGGTTATCAGCCTTGATACCGACGGCATGATTAAAGAAGCACGGGAACTTGCCACTATACATAAAAATATCGTGGTCAAAATTCCCATGACCGTTGACGGGCTGAAGGCTGCCAGAATTTGTACACAGGAAGGGATCAAGACAAATGTCACTCTGGTCTTTTCTCCCCTGCAGGCTCTGATGGCTGCAAAGGCTGGTGCAACATATGTAAGTCCTTTTGTAGGCAGGCTGGATGATCTGTCTCAAGATGGCCTTGTTCTGGTAGAACAGATCGTGGGAATCTATGCAAACTATGGATATGATACGGAAGTCATAGTAGCAAGTGTCAGAAATCCTCTTCATGTGCTTGAATCTGCTCTGATGGGTGCTCATATTGCCACCATTCCTTTTAATGTATTGTCAAAACTGGCAAGTCATCCGTTGACGGACAAAGGAATAGAGGCATTCATGAATGACTGGAACAAGTCAAAGGCAGCAAGCCGGAAATAGATGTTGTAAATCATGCCGACCTGGAAAAAAATAAAAGATATCATAAGCAATCCGAATGTTTTGACTCTGTTTCGGATTCTTGCAGCGCCTCTGATCGTGATTGTTATGGTTTTCCCGCCAGACAGGTTCTATATGCTGTTTGCTGCTTTATTATTCAGCGCGGCGGCCATTACGGATTATCTGGACGGTTATTTTGCAAGACAGCGGGGAATGGTGTCCAACCTTGGAAAAATGATGGACCCCCTTGCTGATAAACTTCTGATTTCCTGTCCTCTGATCATGCTGGCATGGCGAGGATGGATACCGGGATGGATCGTATGCGTCATAATTGCAAGAGAGATTGCCGTCACTGGATTAAGAAACGTCATTGTTGATGGTCAGGGGGATGTGTCAGCGTCGAATCTTGGGAAATATAAGACCGGGTTTCAGATTGCGGCTATCATACCGTTATTAATCCATTTTCCAATTTTTGGAATTAACTTTCACTCTATCGGTATGGTTTTTCTTGCAGGAGCTCTGGTGATGACCGTCTGGTCTGGAGCGGATTATTTTATTCGTTTTAAAAAACTTCTCGATATTTGATGATTTTTTGTTTTTTTCTGTTGACAAATAAAAACAGGCATTATAGAAAAGCATCCAACTGAGCGGGAATAACTCAGTGGTAGAGTGCGACCTTGCCAAGGTCGAAGTCGCGAGTTCAAATCTCGTTTCCCGCTCCATTTTTTTTTAGGCGGCATAGCCAAGTGGTAAGGCAGCGGTCTGCAAAACCGCTATTCACCAGTTCAAATCTGGTTGCCGCCTCCAGACAAAAAACAAGGGATTGACTATTTTTATGGTCAATCCCTTTTTTATTGCTCAAAAGATGAACTAAAGGTCGTTTACTAAATTTTATATCTCCTCCCAGACATTCCCTCTTACCCTGTTTGCCGAGTATCTCTGCAAAGCACGGTAAATGCTTTTTCTT
>JAUCGE010000117.1 GCA_030377965.1 Desulfobacterales bacterium HSG16 | reverse complement strand
ATCTGCAATTCCCAACGCTCATGTCTTGTTGAGTCCCCTCTTCACCCAGGAAGCGGTGCTATCCTCTCGTATCGAGGGTACTCAAGCCACTATGGGCGAAGTACTTGAATATGAAGCAAAAGGAGGGTCCGTAGATATCATAAATCGCCCGGATAAAGATTTTCTGGGCAGATTTGCGTGGAAGGTCATGGGCAGAAAAAAGATGTCCGCTCTGGTTCTCAATCTTGAGGTGGAAGATCAAAAGATTGGATTCGTTCTTTTCCTGACCAGGGGCTATGATCAATATACACTTGAACATGCAAAGTTGCTGGAGCTGCTGCATGACCCTTTTGCCATCTCCCTGTCCAACACTTTGAAACATGAAGAAGTCCTCCGGCTCAAAGACCTGCTGATAGACGATAATCAGTATCTGAACCGACAGCTCCACCATATGGCAGGAGATGAAATCATCGGCAGTGAATTCGGGCTGAAATATGTCATGGAAATGGTGCGGCAGATTGCTCCCCAGAAAAGCCAGGTGCTGTTGCTAGGTGAAACCGGGGCAGGCAAGGAAGTGATTGCCAATGCCATCCATTATTCTTCTCCGAGGGCCGGTAAGCCGTTTATCAAGGTCAATTGCGGTGCCATTCCGGAAAATCTGATCGACAGTGAATTGTTCGGACATGAAAAAGGGGCGTTCACCGGTGCTGTCTCACAGAAAAGAGGGCGTTTTGAAAGGGCAGATAAGGGTACCCTTTTTCTTGATGAAGTGGGGGAGCTGACGCATCACGCCCAGGTACGCCTGCTCAGGGTTTTACAGAACAAAGAGATCGAACGGGTGGGAGGCACTCAACCCGTGCCGGTGGACATCAGGATTATCACGGCCACTCACAGAAATCTTTCGGAAATGGTCAGCCGGGGAAAATTCCGGGAAGACCTCTGGTTCCGGCTCAACGTCTTTCCAATCCCCATCCCGCCCCTGCGTCAGCGAAAATCGGACATCCCGGCCCTGATCCGGTATTTTATGGAGAAGAAGGCAAGGGAAATGAATTTTCCCGAACAACCGGTGCTTGCCCCCGGCGCTCTGGAAAAGCTCCATGCCTACCACTGGCCGGGAAATGTACGAGAACTGGAAAACCTGGTGGAACGGACAATCATTCGAAATATGGCCAGCTCATCCGAAAAACCCGAAAAATCCAAAAAACCCCTGGAATTTGAACCGTTTTTTTCTGCGGCTGCTGAAAATGAAAAGCATGCCGAAACGAATATATCTAAAGGCTCGCTGCTTATGGATGATGTCATGCGGAAACACATCCGGAAAGTGCTTGAAATTGCTGGCGGGAAAGTTCAGGGGGAAAAGGGGGCGGCTGCGCTTCTGGGGGTTCATCCCAATACGCTGAGGAATCGGATGAATAAGCTGAAGATTGCTTATGGGCGGAAAAAATAATCTATTTTGATTGGCGGTAATACGGTAGCCATTACACCTGAAATTTGCATCCATTGCCTGGTGAAATAAAAAAAAATCTTGACAGGGCATAAATCGTTTGGTAGCGAACGTTTGTATGCGAATAATTGACCAACAACCAAAATATTTTATTTATTCACTGGCCACCCGGGCAGTCCGCCGGATGATTGCCTATTACAACCGTGCCCTTGAATCTTCGTGATTGACGGCCCAGCAGCTTATGTCGCTGGGGGTTCTCTGGCAAAAGGATGGACTCAGCCTTGGGGAATTTGCCCGGCGGGCGGGCATGGGTAAGGCCGCTGCCGTGACCATGATCCGGCGGCTGGAGCGTATGGAGATGGTTACCAAAACCGCCGACCCTACAGACGGACGGCTCAATGTATTGAAGTTGACTTCAAAGGCCAGGGAAATGGCTCCTGACGCATTAGCCGTGGGAGCGGCATTTGAAAGAGACATTGAGCAGGCTGTGGGAAAGGAAGATCTGGACGCAATGATCAAAGGATTGAAGGCAATACAGAACATGGGAATTCAGCAGATTCCCATTGAATCTGCCCAGGTGCAGCAAGAAAAAATTGAAAAAACAAGGAGTACGGACAAATGCAGGAAGTAAAAGTGAAAGACAAAGTCATAGATTTGTGTAACAAAATCAGTCAGGTCAAGCGTGGGTCAAAAGGTGAAATTACGCCCAGTGATCCAGAATATAAGCTGCTTGAATGCGTTGTAACGGATGAGATGGCGGAGGCGGCTTTATGCCTTGAGTTCCGTGAGCCTCAGAGTGCCGAAGAAATTGCGCCCCGGTGGGGCAGATCTGTTGAAGAAACCGAACAGATACTGCACAATTGTGGTGATGTGGGTGCGGCTATGTTCCGTGAGATGGACGGGGTCAACAAATACTGGCTGGAACTATGGGTGCCAGGCCACATGGAAATGGTGGTAAATCACAAAGAAAACAGCAAAAAGTTCCCACAGATCGGCATGGCTTTTGACGGCTACGGCAGAAAGAAGGCCCCCCTTGCCGCTGGAAATTTTCCTGTAGGAACAGGCCCAATGCGGACTATTCCTATTGAAAGCGCCATTGACGGAGAAACCAGAAGGGCATCATACGAAGAAATATCGAGATACCTCAACGCGGCTACCTCATTTTCCGTATCAGACTGTTCCTGCCGCACGGCCCGTGAAATCATGGGAGAAGGGTGCGGCCACCTCAAAGAGGATATGTGTATTCAGCTCGATTATGCTGCTGATTATTACATTCAGTCGGGCAGAGGCCGTGAAATCACCCGGGAAGAGGCATTTGAGATCGTCAAGAAAGCTGAAGATAACGGCCTCATGCACAACATTCCCAATGTCGAGGGGCCCGGTCATACCCATGCCATCTGTAATTGCTGCGGCTGCGGATGTTTTGCGGTGCGGAATGCCAATATGTGGCGGAACCCTGATTTTATCAAATCCAACTACCAGGCAAAAGTGGACATGGATAAATGTGTGGCCTGCGGTGAATGTGTCGAAAACTGTCCCACCAATGCCCTGACGCTGGGGCAGAAGATCTGCGGCGATACCCTGAAGCCCAAAAAACAGCAGGATCTTCCTTATAATACGGAATGGGGCCCGGAACATTGGAATGTTGACTATCGTACAAACCGTGCCGTGGTTGCCGAAACCGGTACCAGCCCCTGTAAAGCGGAATGCCCGGCACACCTTGGTATCCAGGGGTACTTGAAACTGGCATCCCAGGGGAAATATACGGAAGCGCTCCAGCTCATAAAGGAAGAAAACCCTTTCCCGGCCGTGTGCGGACGTGTCTGCCCTCGTAAATGTGAATCCGCCTGCACCCGTGGAGATGTGGACGATCCAATAGCCATTGATGAGGTCAAGAAATTCATTGCCCAGAAAGACCTGGATGCCGAAACCCGTTTCATTCCGAAAAAGAAACATGATTACGGCAAAAAAATAGCCATTGTCGGCGCTGGCCCTGCAGGTCTTTCCTGTGCATATTACCTTGCCATAGACGGCTATGAAGTGACAGTATTTGAAAGAGAAAAAGCCCTCGGTGGAATGCTCACGCTGGGAATTCCTTCCTACCGACTGGAAAAAGATGTGGTCAATGCCGAGATCGACATTCTCAGGGAAATGGGTGTTGCGTTTAAAACCGGTGTCGAAGTTGGAAAAGATGTCACACTTGATGATCTCAGAAAAGAAGGCTACGAAGCATTCTACCTGGCTATCGGCGCTCAGTTCGGGCGAAACATCGGCATAGAAGGCGAAGATGCCGAAGGTGTCATGACCGGTGTGGATTTCTTACGCAAGGTCAATCTGGGTGAAGAAATGACACTCAGCGGCAGAACCATCGTTATCGGCGGCGGGAATGTGGCCATCGACGTTGCCCGAACTGCTGCACGGACAGGCGCATCTTCCGTGGACATGTACTGTCTTGAAAGCCTTGAGGAGATGCCTGCTCTCGAAGAAGAGATCGAAGAAGCCAGGGAAGAAGAGATCGGCATCGAAAACTCCTGGGGTCCAAAACGTATCATTACGGAAAACGGCAGGGTCACTGGTGTCGAGTTCAAAAAATGTATTTCAGTTTTTGATGAAAACGGTCGGTTCAGCCCTGCCTACGATGAAAACGAAACAAAGGTTGTCGAAGCAGACCATGTCCTTATTTCCGTCGGACAGGCAATGGATTGGGGCAGCCTCATTAAAGGCAGCAAAATCAATCTCAATCCAAATCAGACAATCAAAGCCGATGAGCTGACATTTCAGACCGATGAACCGGATGTCTTCGCCGGCGGTGATGCCCTTATCGGACCCAGCTTTGCCATTGACGCTATCGCAATGGGCAAGGAAGGGGCTATTTCCATTCACAGGTATGTTCATCCCGGACAGAGTCTTGTTTTCGGCAGAATTAAAAGAGATTATATTTCTTTTGACAAGAAAAACCTGAGTCTCAGCGGATACGACCGGGTTCCCCGTGAAAAAACCGAACATGTAGATGGCAGTAAATCTAAAACTACTTTCAAAGATTTGCGGGGTACATTCACAGAAGAGCAGGTTCAGAAAGAGACCGAGCGCTGTCTTGGATGCGGTGCCACGGTGGTTGATGAGTTCATGTGTGTGGGTTGCGGATTATGTACCACGAAGTGTAAATTTGATGCCATCAAACTGGTGCGAGTCCGTGACGAGGCCGGTGTGGAATTTAAAGACCTGAAAAAAACGGTCATCAAATACGCCCTGAAACGCAAGGTCAAGATCACCCTTGCCAAGCCCTGGAAAAAGCTTAAAAAAGCCGTTTCCATGTAAAGAATTTTCGAATAAATAAAATACCTGATGGCAGGGCGGGGTTCCGTCCCCGCCATCTTTCGGCAGGATTCCGTCGAAAGATAGGTATATTATTTCTTTGGAGTTTCCTAAACACTATTTTAGCAGAGGTTGAAGCAATATGAGCAAATATAAAATTATTGAAATTAAAGAGAGTGTTTTCGAAGACAATAACCGCCGGGCCGATCTTTTGAGAGGAGAACTTGAGAAAGAGAAAACATTTTTGCTGAACCTGATGTCATCACCCGGTTCAGGTAAAACAACGACACTGGTTCGAACCATTGATGCACTCAAGGACGAAATTTCCATAGGCATCATGGAGGCGGATATCGATTCCGATGTTGACGCAAAAACCATCTCCAAAACAGGTGTCAAAGTGATTCAGCTCCACACAAGGGGCATGTGCCACCTTGACGCGGAGATGACCAGGCAGGGCTTGCAGGGACTTGATACCCAGGGAATCGATCTTGCCATTCTGGAAAATGTGGGTAATCTCGTCTGCCCTGCGGAATTCGATACAGGTGCATCAAAAAACGCCATGATATTGAGCGTCCCCGAAGGTGATGATAAACCCTTGAAGTACCCCCTTATGTTCTCTATAGTCGATGTGCTTCTGGTCAACAAAATCGATGCTATGGATTTTTTCGATTTCGACCTTGAAGCGGTAAAGGAGCGAGTCACAAAACTCAATCCCAAAATTAAGATCATACCCATATCTGCAAAGACAGGGGAGGGGATCGATCAGTGGGCGGACTGGCTCCGTTGCGAAGTTAAGAAATGGAACGAAAAATAAAAAAACGGCGGGAGGAAGGGCTTTCTCTCGCCGCCACCTGGCCATCGAGAGGTAAATCCCTTGCATGAATTAGGAATTGTTATCAAGGCTGTTAAAAATGTTGAAGAGTTTGCACGAGAAAACAATGTAACGAAAATTGAAACCCTGGTTCTCCAGATCGGTGCCCTGGCATCGGTAATTCCCCGTTTTGTCGAAGAATGTTATCCTATGGCGGTAAAGGATACCATGCTTGAGGATACAAAGCTGAAGATCGAAGTCCTCCCCGCCAATGCACGGTGCCGGGCGTGTGAGAAGGTTTTCAATGTTCTTGAGGAAAAAGGAGTCTGCCCATATTGCAACAATGAAAAACCGGAAATGATCAGCGGGAATGAATTTATGATCAAGGAGATCATTGCCTGCTGAGATTTATCAGGCGCTTATATGCGCCTGATGCGACCTTTCCAATTCGGGGACTACCCGCCGCAGCACGGCCTTGACCCGCGCAACCACCTCCCTATGGCTGAAAGGTTTGCAAATAATTGGCTTCGCTAACTTTTTCAGTCATCATTTGACAAAAATGGCTTTCAAGAAGAACATATTGTTTTATTGCACAAAAATCTCTGGTGTTTTTTATTCTCAAATGTTACATTTCCGACTGGAGGTTTTTCATAAATGACATCAATGACTGCTTCGAATAACAGAGAGCATGGCTCAAGACTTGAGCAGGGATGAATGAAAATGATAGCTTTTCAGGGCATAGAGGTTATACGAACGGAAGATGCGCTTGCAGGATGGTGGGCAGTCTTACGTCCTAAGAGAAGATCAAAAGCAACGATCTATCGGTCATTGAGAATTTCCAGGGATTTCTTTAAGGAGCATGATTTATGAGCGGATCTATTCGTTACCATGAAGGAAAATTTCCTCCACATGAACTGGACTGGGTGCAACTGGTGCCGTTAATTGGGCCGGTCAATGCGGCAGTGGCCCGATATGATGGCATGTTATCTGCAATTCCCAACGCTCATGTCTTGTTGAGTCCTCTCTTCACCCAGGAAGCGGTGCTATCCTCTCGTATCGAGGGTACTCAAGCCACTATGGGCGAAGTACTTGAATATGAAGCAAAAGGGAGTGTGGAAGAGCCTTCATCACCAAAAGAGGCCGATATATGGGAGGTTCTCAATTACCGAAAGGCTATGCACCATGCTACAAAGCAACTTAAGCAGTTGCCTCTCTGCCAGCGCATAATTTTTGAATGTCACAAGATTCTATTGAGCAGTGTGCGCGGTTCCGGAAAATCGCCCGGTCAGTATCGCAAAATTCCCAATTGGATTGGGCCAAAGGGCTGTTCCATTGAAGATGCCCGATTTGTTCCCATCAGCGCTGAGAAATTACCTGAAGCAATGTCAAATTGGGAAAAATATATGCATTCATCTTCCCCGGATCGACTTGTACAGTTGGCCATTATTCATGCAGAGTTCGAGGCTCTTCATCCTTTTCTGGATGGTAACGGGCGTTTGGGGCGTATGTTGATTCCGCTCTATTTGCACCAAGTCGGACTTATAGCGCAACCTATGTTCTACATCAGCGCTTATCTGGAAAGCCATCGTGACGAATACTACGATCGTCTTCTGACAGTTTCCCGTGATAACGATTGGAGCGGTTGGTGCGTCTTTTTCCTGAATGTGATACGTATCCAGGCCGAGGAGAATCTTGGCAAAACCCAGGCGATTCTGGATCTTTACAATCGAATGAAACCCGGTTTTGCAGAATTGACTCATTCCCAGTATGCCATCCATGCTCTGGATTGGATTTTTGAGCAACCGATTTTCAAGAGTTCAGATTTTGTTCGTTCAGCCAGTATCCCCAAGCCCACCGCAAAACGCATACTGAACCTCCTCAAAACCGAAGGAATCCTTCGGGAAATTCAACCCGGAAGCGGCAGGCAGGCCGCCATTATAGCCTATCCTGAGCTATTGAATATAGCGGAAGGGTACGATGCATTTTGAGGATAATGGATTAGCGATAAAACAGTTTGTGGCTCATATTTTACCAAATATGAGCCACAAAAACTTTTGTGGTTATTTTGTGAGCCACAACCAACAACAACATTTTAAGGTTTTGGAAAAACTGCTCTCAAAACTGGGTAATCAAAAACTACCACAGCAGGGGCAGATCTTGTGTCTGCCCTGATCATGCCCCATCTGTATTCAGAAAATTTTCAGGTGTCACCAGTTTATACCCAACGCCATACACGGCACGGATAATATCCTGATCCGGGAAAAATTTGGCAATCTTTTTTCTCAAATTTTTAATGTGAGAATCAATAGTACGTTCATACCCCTCAAAATCATATCCCTGTACCTTGGATATCAGTTCAGAGCGTGAAAATACCTTGCCCGGATAGGAAATCATGGTTTTTAACAGTTCATATTCAATAGGGGTCAGACTGAGAATCTGCTCGTGAATCATTATCTGATGCAGCTCATCATCTATTCGGATGGGACCATGTATCCGAGGATTTCTTTCCAATTCGGGGACTACCCGCCGCAGCACGGCCTTGACCCGCGCAATCACCTCCCTGGGGCTGAAGGGTTTGCAGATATAATCATCTGCCCCGATTTCCAGGCCGATGATTCTATCCATTTCCTCAACCTTCGCGGTCAGCATGATGATGGGAACATTGGAAAATTTCCTGACCGCACGACATACCTCTGTGCCTTCCAGGCCCGGCAGCATGAGATCCAGCAGGATCAGGTCAGGCGAATGTTTTTGAACGTAATCGGCCACAATATCGCCCTGTTCCAGGATTTTGCTTTTAAATCCGGCCTTTTTCAAATAGTCTTGCAACAGCAGCGCAATCTTAGGTTCATCCTCTACCACCAGTATCATTTGTCCGCTCATGTGTTTTTTCCTTTTCAGCCTTTGGAATTGTTGACAGGGAACATGATAATGATTGCCAGTCCGCCGATTTGGGCATGAGCGGTCTGGATGGTTCCTCCGTGGTTTGAAACAATCTGACGACAGATACTCAGTCCAAGTCCGCTGCCGCCCAATGCCCGGCTGCGGGATTTATCCACGCGGTAGAGCCTGTCAAAAATACGTTCCAGCATATCCGACGGCACACCAGGTGCTGAATCTTCAAAACAGATGGTCAGGTCATCCCCGTTTAATGCCGCCTGAATCTTTAAAATACCTGGAGAATCGGTGTAGCGAAGGGTATTTTCCATAAGATTGACAAAAACCTGGGCCAGACGGTTTGCATCTCCTGACAGTGAAATAGACTGGGGCAGGTCAATATCGGTTTGTATGTCTATTCGGTCTTGTTCAAAACGGCCATGAAACAGGTGCAGGGTGTCTGCTAAAATCATCAGGGGATTGACCGGTTTTTGTTCCATGTGGAGATTCTGGGTATCTGTCAGGGAAAGCAGGTGCAGATCATTCACCAGTTTTCCCAGGCGCATCACCTCTGCATGGAGTGAATCCAGCATTGCAGGGTTCATTTCCCGGATGCCGTCCTGCATGGCCTCAATTTCCCCTTGCAGTACGGACAATGGTGTACGCAGTTCATGGGAAATGTCCGTAATCCATTGAGAGCGCATCTTTTCATATTTTTGCAAAGTTCCTGCCATCTGATTGAAATCAGAGGCTAATTGTCCGAGTTCATCATTCGCGCGGACATGAATGCGGGTATCAAATTGAAATGTTGCCAAAGCCTTTGTCCCTTCTGTTAAATGCCGGACCGGTTCCAGCAGGTGGTTGGATAAAAAAAACGCAATAATCATGGCCAGCATCAGGATACCGGCCCCAATCATATAAAAGGCATTGATCTGCCCTTTAATATAATTGATATCCAGGGGGTGATAAAAATAGCTGGTGATACGCAGGCCCAGCCAGCCTACTGTCTGATTATCAAACAGAACTGCCCGGAGTGCATAACCGTCGCTGGACTCGGCATCCCCGACAATTGTATGCATATCTGCATCGAAAAGGCATAATTTTCTTCCGATCTGCAAAGGATCTATTGGAAACGGCATATCTTCAGAGGGCGGCGGAGACGGCCTTACAAAATCCCTTTGATTCCTTGAAGAAATAATACCATGATCTTTCAGCAGTGAATATCTGAATATCTCTTCCCATGTGTGAGGATCTGACAGCAGGTGTTCCCACCCTTGATGCGTCATATATTCTTCTTCCAGCGCTTTTGTCAGATGGTTCAGTTTTCCGAGTTCCACCTTCGTGACAAAAGCCGAAAAATTATGATAAACGAAAAGCCGAACAGTAATGGTGAACAAGATCACAATCATCAAAGCAGTTAATAAAAACGCTGCGAAAAATTTATAAACCAGCCTTATTTTTAATGGATATTTCAAAGAGTGTCCTTTCGATCTTCTCAATCTTCATTTTTTATGAAACCATATATCATGACACATCATCTTTTCAATCTTTAAAACCAATCTCCACAATTTCAACATGATTCCTTCATAATTTCTCCACAATCATCTGTTATGGTCTTTTTGAATCCACGGTTTTTATTTCGTACTGTGATGAATTGATCGCATTTCAAAAAAGAGGAGGTTGAAAAATAATGAGACAGAGAAGATCAAATAAAATTTCATTTTCAGGCATAATTTTTGGGGTGCTGCTGATATTGAACGGGGTTTGTTTCGTTACCCGGTCATGGGCCGGAGATGTCTTGATCATCGGCCATCAGGATATTCCTGGAAGCAATATAACCCAGAAGGAAATCAAAAGCATCTTTTTGGGAGAGCAGGTTAAATGGAAGAACGGTGGAGACATTCGGTTTGTACTTTTTCTGAGCCGCATTCATGATTCATTTTTAAAAGAATATATCGGTATAACATCTACGCAATATCGCAATTACTGGAAAAAAAAGGTGTTCACCGGTCAGGCCCGTTCGCCGAAATCCTTCAAAAGTAAGGAAAAACTGCTTGATTATATCGCAGAAACAAAAGGCGCTGTCGGTTACATTCCATCAGATGGTTCCCCAGATGATTCCATAGGCGGTTCCAATAGCAGAATCAAAATTATTACAGTTAAATAAAAGGAGAATGACATGAGACACATTTCTGTTTTGTTCCAATTTCTGTTCGTAACCCTGGGCATCATGATAGGCATTGTTCCTTCAGTACGGGCTTTTGAAATCGGGGATATTGAAATCCACGGATTTATCTCACAAGGATACCTGATAACGGATAACAATAATTACATGGCAGATACCAAGGGCGGCACATTTCAATTCGATGAGATGGGACTTAATTTTTCAGCAGATGTTACTGATCAATTGCATATTGCCATGCAGATATTTTCAAGGGATCTCGGTGATGTCGGCAACAATGAAGTCGGACTGGGATATGCTTTCGGTGATTACCGATGGCTGAACTGGCTGGGTGTTCGTGCTGGGAAAATTAAAATAGATTATGGTTTATATAGTGAAATCAGAGAAATGGATATGTTTCGCACCTTGATAATGCTGCCCCAGAGTGTTTATCCTGAAATCTGGCGGGACAGTTTTTCCAATATCAACGGAGTGTCATTCTACGGCTATGTCCCCGGCGGTTTCATGGGGAAATTTGCCTATAATTTTCAGATCGGGGCAATGGATTTTGACCCGGATGGCGGATTTGCCGGCTATCTTCACCACAAGCTGAATGATGACCTGAACCTTACGGACATTGATTCCGATTATTCCTGGTTTTCCAATATTCAGTGGCATACCCCGGTTCAGGGCTTGAAATGGAAAGGAAGTTATTATCGGATTGAAGGCATGTCCGCCCAGGGCGATTTATCTATGGTGACCAAGGAAGGCGATACATTTGATACTGTAATCCACTATGATTTTGCCAGAAAGGACGGATTTACACTTTCACTTGAATATTTATGGAAAAATTTGACAGTGTCCGCAGAATATTCTGAAGACACCTTGGATTCTAACATTAATTTCGAGGACGAAACCATCCAGGCTCCTCCTGGCGGCGGGCCGCCGGAAACCACCAGCCAGGGATGGTATCTTTCCGCTTCTTACCGGTTTACGGATTGGTTGGAGTCAGCCCTGACTTATTCCGAATATTATCCGAACAAAGATAATTGTGCCGTTGCAATAAAAATCCGTACAAAATCGAAAAAATCAGGTAACACAGTCAGCGTCTGATTTTACATTAATGAATTGTTGAACATAATCCAATATTTGTTCTTTTTGGTCAATGCTCAAGTGG
>JAUCGE010000402.1 GCA_030377965.1 Desulfobacterales bacterium HSG16 | reverse complement strand
GTTATGATACAAAACGGCCATACTGTCCTGGTGGAAAAAAATGCAGGCTCTGGTTCGGGATTTTCTGATGATGCATATATAAAGGCAGGGGCAGAAATTGTAGGGACTCCCAAAGAGGTATTCGACAAAAGTGATATGGTAATGCATGTCAAAGAACCTCAGCCTTCAGAATATGACATGATCAGAAAAGGACAGATTGTTTTTACATATCTTCACCTGGCTGCTGCCCGTGAATTGACCGACGCACTGGTAAAATCAGATTCTATAAATATAGCTTATGAAACCATCCAGAAAACCGACGGTTCCCTGCCATTGCTCACTCCCATGAGTGAAGTTGCAGGCCGCATGGCAATTCAGCAGGGAGCTAAATATCTTGAAATGGCCCAGGGCGGACACGGAGTTCTTCTTGGAGGCGTACCAGGAGTTGATCCCGGAAATGTAGTGATAATTGGCGGCGGTGTCGTTGGCATAAATGCAGCAAAAATGGCATGCGGCCTTGGGGCAAAGGTATATATGCTCGACATGAATCTGGACAGGCTCCGTTATCTGAGCGATGTGATGCCTGCCAATTGTTTTCTCTTGATGTCAAGTCCTGCAACCATTCGGGAGCTTGTCACAAGAGCGGATGTGGTTGTGGGTGCAGTACTCATTCCTGGTGCAAAAGCTCCCAGGCTGATCACGAAAGACATGCTCAAAACCATGAAAAAAGGTTCTGTAATCGTTGATGTTGCAATCGATCAGGGCGGATGCTTTGAAACTTCAAAAGCAACCACTCATACAGACCCCATATATACGGTAGATGGTGTGGTACATTATTGTGTTGCCAATATGCCTGGAGCAGTGGCAAAAACTTCGACAATGGCCCTGACCAACGCTACTCTCCCATATGCTGTTCAGATAGCAAACAAGGGCTGGGAAGCAGCTATGAAAGAAAGCGATGAAATCAAGCTCGGCGCAAACGTGGTCAATGGCAAAATCACTTACAAGGGCGTGTCAGATGCTTTTGGACTCGAATATACATCGATTGACTCTTTATTGTAAGACTTTATAAAAATTTCCGATTTCGGAAAATGATTTCGATATTCATATAGCTGATAATTATATGAGGGAAGTCAAAAAAAATAATACACCCGTC
>JAUCGE010000116.1 GCA_030377965.1 Desulfobacterales bacterium HSG16 | reverse complement strand
CACCACTATGTTTTGTCTTTATTTTTTTCAATGCTTCATCAAGATTGTTGCGCGCAGGTTCACAATCAGGATTTATTTTCAATGCATATCGAAAATGAGCAATCGCCTTTTTAATTTTTCCGATATGCATTAAAGCATTTCCCAGGTTATTATGCGCTGCATAAGATTCGAAGTCTATCTTTAATGCATTTGTATTATGCTCAATGGCTTTATCTAATTTGCCATAAGCCATGCAAATCAGCCCCAGACCAATATGTGATTTTAAATGTCCTGGATTTACTCGCAAAGCTTCGATAAAATGTATCCTTGCTTCATCAAGCCATCCTTTTGGAGCCAGAGCAAGTGCCAGGTTACTATGTGCCACCACATTATCAGGATTAACATTGATAGCGTGTTGAAAAAGAGTAATACTGTTACGCCAATATTGTACCTGCAACCATGTTGTCATCATGAGAGTTAAAAGGATTGTCCACGCTGATATGACAATTACAGCCTTCCCAAAACCGTTTCGAAGTGATTTTTTGTATGTTTCAAAAAGATCTGGGATGCCCCAGGCAATTATAATAAATATGCCAGTAAGAGGCACATAGGTATATCGGTCAGCCATGGATTGAGTCCCAACTTGAACCAGCCCGATTACAGGCACAAGTGTACCCAGAAACCACAACCATCCCACAGCAAAGTACGGAGTCCGTTTTACAGTACGAAGAGCCTGCGTGGATATGGATATGAGTAGTAAACACGCCAGTCCTGCTTTCCACAAGGGCAATGTTACAGGATGAGGGTAGTGAACTGATAGCTGGTGGGGCCAAATCATTTTGTATAAGTAGCTTACATAAGAAACCAGAGCATTTGCAAACCTCATGTCAAGAGTGAGAGAATAACCCTCCATAGGAACAACTGCCTCACTGCTTTTCTGAACAAAAAAAGTCACAGCACATGAGACAATCGTGAGAACGAAAAAAGGTAATTTTTCCCGAATTGAGGATAGAAGGCTGAAGGCTGAAGATTGTCCGGGAAATCTTTGAGTCTGCAATCTTAAACCTGTAATTTCTAATCGTCTGAGCGGCCAGTAATCCATGAGGATCAGCACAAAAGGTAATGTCACCAGCATGGGTTTGGACATAAGACCCAGTGTGAAGCACAGGATCATCTGTAAATATCTATTTATTCCCGGACGCTCGACATAGCGTACATACGTCAACATTGTCATGAACCAGAAAAATGTGCTTAAAACATCTTTACGCTCTGATATCCAGGCGACAGATTCGACATGAAGTGGATGAATTGCAAACAGGGCAGCCACAAAACCGCTCTGCCATAAATTTCGTGTCATTCGTGTGAGAACAAAAAATAACAGCAATGCGTTGACTATGTGGAAAAGTACGTTGGTCATATGATGCTGACCCGGATTCATCCCATAAAGCTGAACATCCAGCATATGCGACAGCAATGTCAGCGGATGCCAGTTTGCCGAGACTATGGTAGTGAAATGGAAAGCCCAGGATACGCTGTCCAAAGTAAGACCTGCCTGAATATGAGAATTCTGAGTGACATATAACTGATCATCATAATTGACAAATGAATAATTTCTCACCTGACCATAAACAACAAGTGTGGCGATAACAAGAAACAAACAGATCAGAAGATCGTATCTTATGTTCAAAAATGTCGTTTTATAATTATTTTTCTGTATCATGATGCCTCCTCAATTTTTTTCACATTCATTCATCACCACTATGTTTTGCCTTGATTGTTTCCAATGCCTTATCAAGATTGTTGCGCGCTGGTTCACAATCAGGATTTATTTTTAATGCATACTGAAAATGGGCAATCGCCTCTTCAATTTTTCCTATTTGATTCAAAGCAAAGCCAATGTTAGTATGTGTTTTAAAAGATTCTGGATTTATACTCAACGCTCTGGTATAATGTTCAACAGCTTTGTTAAAGTTACCATTATTAATGTAAATGATTCCAAGATTGAGATGTGAGTTTAAATGTCCGGGATTTATACTCAATACTCTGGTAAAATTTTCAATGGCCTTGTCAACTTTGCCTTGATTGATGTAAAGAATTCCCAGCCCGAAGTATGAGTAAAACTGTTCTGGATCTATTCGCAGAGCTTCAGTATAAGAATGAGTGGCTTCATCTGATTTGCCTGCTTGATACAGACCGGATGCCAGACTATTATGTGCCAGAGCACTATGAGGATTGACATCAATAACATGTTGAAAAAGAGTAACGCTGTTACGCCAATATTGTATCTGGAACCATGTGACTGTCATACAGGCCGCCAGGATTGATATAGCCGATATAACAATAGTAATCTTCCGTATACTGTTTTTAATCTGCTTGTTGTATATTTTTAAAAAATCTGGAAAGCCCCAGGCAATCATAATAAATATACCAATAAGAGGCACATAAGTATAACGGTCAGCCATTGCCTGTACTCCAACCTGAACCAGTCCTATGACAGGCACGAGAGTACCAAGATACCACAGCCACCCCACAGCAAAATAAGGAGTCCGCTTTACATTGCAGAGTGCTAATATAGATATGGATGTGAGCAGCAGACATGCCAGCCCTGCTTCCCATAATGACAACGTTCCGGTATGAGGGTAAATAACTATCAGTTCATGCGGCCAGAGCATTTTATATAAGTAATTCGCATAAGACACCAGAGCATTTATAAGCCTCATATCGAAAGGGTGTGCCTCCAGAGGAACAACTGCTCCCCTGCTTTTCTGGATAAAAAAAGTCACACCACTCAATATAAATGCAAGAACAAAAAAAGGGATTTTTTCCAGAATTGATGATCGTCTCAGCGGCCAGTAATCCATAAGAATTAACACAAAAGGCAATGTTACCAGCATGGGTTTGCACATAAGACCAAGTGCGAAGCAAAGAAGTACGTGTAAATATCTGTTTATTTCCGGATGTTCAACATATCTTATATACATCCACATTGTTGCAAACCAGAAAAATGTACTCAAAACATCTTTACGCTCTGCCACCCAGGCTACAGACTCGACATGGAGTGGATGGAGTGCAAACAATGCGGCAACAAAGCTGCTCTGCCATAAATCACGAGTCATTCGTGTGAGAACAAAAAACAAAAGTAATGTGTTGGCTATGTGAAAAAGAACATTGTTTATATGATGCTGACCAGAATTCATTCCATAAAGCTGAATATCAAGCATATGCGACAGCCATGTCAGTGGATGCCAGTTTGACGCGTCTATGTTGCTGAAAGCCCAGATCACTCCATCCAGGGTGATACCAACCAGCACATGAGGTCTATCATGAAGATACAAAGGATCGTCATAATTGATAAATGAAAAATCTCTCACCTGAACGTAAACAGCAAGCGTGGCAATAACAAGAAACAAACAGATCAGAAGATCACATCTTATGTTGAAAAATGTCGTTTCATAATTTTTTTTCTGTATCATGATGTCAATCCTAATTTTTTTTTTCACATTCATTCATCGTCATGATGTTCTGTATTGATTGTTTCCAATGCCTTATCAAGATTGCTGCGCGCAGGTTCACAATCAGGATTTATTTTCAATGCATATTGAAAATGGGCAATCGCCTCTTCAATCTTTCCTATTTTGTTAAAAACAGATCCAATATTATTATGTGCTATATAAGATTGGGGATCTATCTTTAAAGCATTTGTATAATGCTCAATGGCTTTATCGAATTTGCCATAAGCTGTAAAAATAAGCCCCAGTCCAATGTATGACTTTGAATGCTGCGGGTCTATTCGCAGGGCTTCAATAAGATGAATTCTCGCTTCATCAAGCTTTCCTCTTTGCAATAGAGCAGATGACAGGTTGTTATGCGCCACAGCATTTTCAAAATTGACATCAATAGCATGTTGAAAAAGTGTAATACTGTTACGCCAGTATTGTACCTGCAACCATGTTGTCATCATAAGAGTAGAAAGAATCGCTCCTGCTGATATGACAAGTACAATCTTCCGAAAATTGTTTTGAAGCGAGTCTTTGTAACTTTCAAAAAAATCCGGTATTCCCCAGGCAATTATAATAAATATGCCGGTAAGAGGCACGTAAGTATATCGATCAGCCAGAGACTGTGCGCCAACCTGGACAAGTCCGATGACAGGTACAAGCGTACCCAGATACCACAACCATCCTACAGCAACATAGGGAAACCGTTTCACAGTACGGATAGCCTGCATGGACAGTAATATGAGCAGCAGACATGCCAGCCCTGCTTTCCACAGGGGAAACATTCCAGGGTGAGGGTAGTGAACTGATAGCTGGTGGGGCCAGATCATTTTATACAAGTACGTTACATAAGAAACCAGAGCGTTTGCAATCCTCATATTAAAAGAATAAATATCCACAGGAGCAACAGCTTCTCCGCTTTTCTGAACAAAAAAAGTAATAGCACATGAGACAATCGTGAGAGCGAAAAAAGGTAATTTTTCCCGAATCGAAGATAAAAGGCTGAAGGCTGAAGATTGTCCGGAAAACTTTTGAGTCTGCAATCTGCAACCTGTAATCTGTAACCGTCCGAGCGGCCAGTAATCCATGAGAATCAGCACAAAAGGTAATGTCACCAGCATGGGTTTGGACATAAGACCCAGTGTGAAGCACAGAAGTATCTGTAAATATCTATTTATTCCCGGACGCTCGACATAGCGTACATACGTCAACATTGTCATGAACCAGAAAAATGTGCTTAAAACATCTTTACGCTCTGCCATCCAGGCAACAGACTCGACATGAAGCGGATGAAGTGCAAACAGAGCAGCCACAAAACCGCTCTGCCATAAATTTCGTGTCATTCGTGTAAGAACAAAAAATAACAGCAATGCGTTGACTATGTGGAAAAGAACATTGGTCATATGATGCTGCCCCGGATTCATTCCATAGAGTTGAACATCCAGCATATGCGACAGCAATGTCAACGGATGCCAGTTTGCCGAGACTATGGTGGTGAAATGGAAAGACCAGAGAATGCTATCCAGAGTAAGACCAGCCTGCACATAAGAATTCTGAGTGATATATAACGGATCATCATAATTAACAAATGAATAATCTCTCACCTGACCGTAAACAGCAAGCGTGGCAATAACAAGAAATAAGCAGAGCAGCAGATCACATCTTATATTAAAAAAGGTTTCTTTATGATTATTTTTCTGCACTCTCAGCCCCACAAGTATCAAAAGTAAACATGAAAAGACTTATATTTTTATAGCAAGTTGATTGAGGTGTCAAATTATAAAGTTCAATGTCTATGGTTTGACTTCATCCAACAGTGCTGATATAAGTTGCCCCGTAAAAGATTTTGTTATCTTAATTATAAAACAGGAACCATCAAGCTTTAAATGATGAAAGGATTGACATGAACGGTCTCGATGCTATTTTTTCCCCCCAGTCAGTTGCGGTGATCGGGGCATCCTCTGCTCCCGGCAAGGTTGGACACGATATTTTCGCCAATATCCTTAAAGGGCAATATACCGGAACGCTTTACCCTGTAAACCCTTCTGCCAAGTCTATTTTGAGCGTCAGGGCATATAAGGACTTAAACGATATTCCCGATCTTGTGGATCTTGCCATGATCATCCTCCCTCCACATCTTGCTGTAAAATCAGTGGAAGAATCTATTAAAAAGGATGTAAAAGGTATTGTAATCGTATCCGCCGGGTTCAGGGAAGTGGGTTCTGAAGGCAGGAAAATGGAAGATCGGATAACCGATATGTGCAAAGAAGCCAATATCCGGGTTATCGGTCCCAATTGCCTGGGTGTAATAAATCCTTTGCCAGACGTAAGTCTTAACGCCAGTTTTTCATCCCGAATGCCCAAGACCGGAAATATTTCCTTTATTTCCCAGAGCGGCGCACTCTGTACGGCGGTACTCGATTTTGCGGCAGATCGTGATTTCGGATTTTCTAAATTCATTTCCATTGGAAACAAGGCTGACGTGGATGAACTCGATCTGCTGCGCTATTTTCATAAGGACATGGATACCGAAGTAATCATGATTTATCTTGAAGAATTACGCAGAGGACCTGAATTCATTGAAGCCGTAAAAGAAATAACTTCCGGGGAGAGACCCACACCGGTGCTGGTCATAAAATCCGGAAAAACTTCTGCTGGAGCACAGGCAGCAGCTTCACACACTGGAGCTCTGGCGGGTTCTGAAGCGGTATATGACTCGATATTCAAACAATCCGGCATGATCCGTGTCGATTCGATAAACGAACTTTTCGATTTCGCATCCGCATTTGCCTACAAAAACGAAAGCTCTCTGGGCAAATTCAGGAGAAAAGTTCCTGACGGCAATAAGGTGGCCATAGTAACCAATGCCGGAGGTCCTGGTATAGTAGCCACTGACATGACCGTGAATTCAGGACTGCGCCTGGCAAAATTCCAGGAAGAAACTATTGAGGCTCTTGCCAGCCATCTGCCGGCAACTGCCAACCTCAATAATCCTGTTGATGTAATCGGAGACGCTGCTCAGGACAGATATGAAAATGCGCTGACGGCTGTAATCCGGGACAATGAAGTCGATGGAGCTCTTGTAATCCTCACGCCCCAGTCCATGACAAATGCACTGGCAACCGCTGAAGCTATTGCTCGAATCGCAAAGTTCACACACAAACCAATTCTTTGCTGTTTTATGGGAATAGTGGATGTATCACAGGGAGCTAAATATCTTCAGGAACACGGAATTCCGGTTTTCAGATTTCCGGAAAGCGCAGCAAAGGCATTCGGTACTCTCTATCAATATTCGAAATGGCTGAACCAGCAGCAAATGGCTCAATTCACCTTCAAGCATGATGTCGAAGGCGCTTCAAAAATCATAGACGAATGCCTTGCACAGGGAAAAACCCGAATCGGAGAACTTGAGGGTAATCGACTGCTTGCATGCTATGGTTTCAATGTCCTTCCCACATCTCTTGCCACAACCGGTGAGGAAGCAGCTTCGATATCCGATGAAATGGGCTATCCTGTTGTAATGAAAATAGTATCTGAACAGATCCTTCATAAAACAGATGCAGGCGGTGTCAAAATAGGAATCAAAACAAAAGAAGAGGCATTGAAAGCTTTTGATGACATAGTGGAAAGCGCCCACAAATTCAGCTCGGATGCTGTAATAGATGGTGTCCTCATACAGAAAATGGCAGAACCGGGTACGGAAGTCATTCTTGGAGTGAACCGTTATCCAATTTTCGGCCCATTGCTCATGTTCGGTTTCGGAGGAATCTTCGTAGAAGTGTTCCAGGATGTGGCTTTTCGGCTAGCCCCTATCGGAAGAAACGAGGCAAGACGAATGATCAGGGAAATCAAGGGATATAAATTGTTCACTGGCTTTCGAGGCAGACCCCCGGCAGATACAGAGGCCATCGAAAAGCTTGTAGTAAGCCTGTCGGACATGGTAACCAACCATCCTCAAATCCTTGAAATGGACATAAATCCCCTGCTGCTCCATGAAAAAGGCAGGGGAGCTACAGTTGCGGACTGCCGTATGATCTTGAAACAGACAGACAATGATTGATTGGCTTTGAAATGACCGAAAAGAAAGGAGTCCTTTATATAGTTGCCACGCCCATAGGTAATATGGACGACATTACCCTTAGAGCGAAAAAAATTCTTGAATCTGTGGATCTGATTGCAGCAGAAGATACAAGGCATACGGCAAGGCTTCTTTCTCATTTCAAAATCACAAAACGACTGATCTCTTTTCATGAGCATAATGAGTACAAAAAAACTCCGGAACTGATCGAAAAAATGGAACAGGGGCTGTCAGCAGCCCTTGTTTCAGATGCGGGAACTCCCTGTATTTCAGATCCTGGTTATCGCCTGGTCAAAGATGCCGCCGACAGCGGAATATCTGTGGTTCCAATACCCGGAGTTTCAGCAGCCATTACTGCATTAAGCGTATCTGGACTTCCTACTGACAGATTTACCTTTGTTGGTTTTCCGCCCAGAAAAGCAGGCAGGCGGAAAGCAATGATAAAAGAACTTTCAACCGAGTCGAAAACCATCATTTTCTATGAATCCCCAAGACGGATCATCTCTCTTTTATCGGATATCCTTGATATAATGGGAGACCGTCAGGGGGTTTTAGCCAGGGAGATGACAAAAATTTATGAAGAATTTATCCGTGAGCCTGTATCTGAAATCATAAAAAGTCTGGAGACAAGACAAAGTATCAAAGGAGAATGCGTTCTGCTCTTGAAAGGCGCTGAAAAAAAAGAACCTGCTCTGGATTCAATGGAACAGATCATTTCAGACGCTATGGACAAATCGGATAAGAAACTTTCTGCACTTGCAAAAGAGATTGCTGGAGAACACGGCTTTTTGCGAAAAAACGTATATGATCTGGCTCTGAAAATAAAGGCGCAGCAAAAAAAGAATGATCGATATAATTGACAGTCATGCAGGAAATGTGTGGCTTCCATAAAATATACTTTAAACAAGCTTGAATTAGACAAACTAATATCACAAAAAAATCAAAAAATAAATGAATCCTGAACAATCTTCCATATGTTGTGTCCACCCGATCATCCTTGCAATTCCTGAACGGGCAAGGCAGTTGAAACCACGGGAAAAAAACCGGTTTTTAAGCGAACAAGCACGAAAATCTCTACGGATCTGCGGCAGAAAGCACGGCATTCAAATCAACGATCTTAAAAAAAATGACAAGGGTGCACCCATTCCTTTTGATGGACTTTACTGGTCATTGACCCATAAACCCGAATATGTTGCTGGAGTTCTTTCACCGATTCCGATTGGTATCGATATCGAAAAGATCCGGTCTGTGGCGGACAGGATGCTCGATAAAATTGCTGATCCAACCGAATGGAATTTATCCGATGGAGACAGACTAACAAATTTTTTTCGATACTGGACAGCAAAGGAGGCGGTACTCAAAGCCACTGGAATCGGGTTAAGCGGTCTGTCATCATGTAAAATATTGACCATTGACACCAAAGATAGACTGAGCGTCAGATTTTTCGACATAACCTGGCAGATCGAGCATTTTTATTTTGACAGGCATATTGCATCAATTACAAAAGACAGATTTGCAATCGACTGGATACTCCAGTAAAACACGATGATAAAATCCAGAATATTTTGTTAAGTCTTTGAAATTAAGGTGAAGTATGCCTGAAACCGGCTTTGGGCTGTAAAAAATATCTTTATCTTTCTCCCCTTTTTCAGATATATTATGTAACTTATAATTTTTGGATACAAAACAATTTCATAAATTCCATGTTGATGCCCATGCATTACGGAATTCGACGGAATTTGATGGAATAACAAGTCTGTAAAAGGAGAAAGACAAGATGAGAAAATCGATATTTATCTTCCAGATTCTTTTTATTCTCTTCGTGAATCAGGCTTTTTCCGGCGAAAACCTCATTGTAAAAGGAAAATGGCCGTTTGGCCCAACCAGATCCATCACAGCCGATTCAACTCGAAATATCGCATTTATCGGGTCCGGGGGCGGGGTTTATGTATTGGACATCAACAACCCGGCATCTGTGGTATCCCTGTCTGAAATTATTACTCCTGGAATTGTAAAAGGGCTTTGTTATAAGGATAACAGGCTTTATATCGCAAACAATGAAAACGGGCTTATGATCGTAGATGTGAGTACGCCCGAATCACCGCAGACTATCGGCAGATATGAGATGGCCGGTCAGGTGATTGATGTTCGAGTTTCAGGATCTTATGCCTTTCTTGCCTGCGGAGATCAGGGGCTTGTAATCATCAACATAAGCCAGCCGGGTTCACCGTTTCAGGCCGGTTTTCTGGATACACCGGGATATGCTTCCGCTGTTTTTGTATCTGACCAGGCCGCTTTTATAGCGGACGGTTTCAAAGGACTTCTTATCATTAATGTCGAAAATCCGACATCTCCTGTTGAGTCAGGAAATTATCAAACTCCCGGATATGCACAGGATGTGTATGTGGCAGGAGGCTATGCTTATATAGCGGACGGTCATAAAGGACTGCGGATCATTGATATAAGCAATTATGAATCCTTGACGGAAACCGGATCTTTGGGAACCACCGGTTCTGCTTATGGAATCTCTGTTTCAGGAAGCACAGCCTATGTGGCATCTTTTACTTCTGGATTGAGGATAATAAATGTAACCAATCCCGATTTTCCGACAGAAGCCGGATATTACGATACTTCCGGCAATGCTTATGATGTTGCCTTAATCGGTGATTTAGCCTGTGTTGCTGATGATGACAGAGGATTGAGAATCATTGATGTGGCAGTACCTGCTCAGGCAGACGATATCGGCGCTTTCGATACTGCTGGCAGAATTGAAAGCGCATTTTATCATGACAACCACATATATCTTACCGACTATTATGGTGGATTGGTAATCCTTAATGCCACAGACCTGTCATCACCTGAAAAAATCCAGTTTTTTTATGTTCCTGGAAACCCCTCCGATGTTCTGGTATCAGGAAATAATGCCTATGTGGCAGCAGGATCACGGGGATTACGGATACTTGATGTCGAAACGCCTCAATCTCCTTTTCAGACTGGATTTTTCGATTTTGATCATAACGCGAAAAATTTGACAGTTCTTGATAACAAGGCATTTATTGCCAACGGTTTTGGTGGTCTCAGGATTATCAATGTGACAGACCATCTATCTCCAACCGAAACGGGTGTTTATGCCGCAGCAGATTATTATGCCGAAGATGTCGAAGTATCTGCAGGATATGCCTATTTGATCGAAAAATCCTATAATGCTGCCAAACAGAGCGGGATGCGGATCATTAATATAGACAATCCGGCCACACCTTTATCTGTTGGCTTTTTTCCAACTGATGGAGCAACCGGGTTGTCGATTGTCGGATCACACGTTTTTATAGCCAACGGTACTTCTGGATTAAAAATTGTTGACGTAAGCAATCCTTCTCTGCCTTTTCTTGCAGGCTCCCATGATACGCCCGGCAATGCTATGGATGTTGGAATTTCCGGCAATATTGCATATGTGGCCGACAGTCATGGGGGGGTACGGGCCATAGATATACAAAACCCGCTCTCACCCTTCGAAGCAGGTTATTTTGATACACCTGGAAATGCTGTTCGAGTCAATATTTCAGGCTTATACGCTTTTGTAGCGGAACGGGAAAACGGGCTTGTGATCTGCCGATACATGAAAACCCCTGTGGCTGTTTCCGCAACAAATATCACATGGACAGGTTTTACTGCCAGATGGAATGAAATTTTGGATGCTCAGTCTTATAGACTTGATATTTCGACAAAAAGTGATTTTTCATCTTTCGCTTATCGTGACATATACGTGACAGGAAACAGTCAGGCGGTGGGAGGGCTTCTGTCCGGCACCAATTATTATTACAGAGTACGTGCGTTCAATTCAGGGGATGCAAGTATTTCCTCCAATACGATTCCCATCATGACAGCCCCTGCTGCCCCTGTCGTTTCCACACCTGCCAATGTTACGAGTACAGGATTAACTGCCAGTTGGAGTACCGTGACAGGAGCTGCAACTTATCGAATAGATGTATCCGAATCCATAACGTTTTCATCTTTTATGCCAGGATACGAGAATCTTTCTGTGACAGGTAACTATATGCAGGTGGACGGTCTTGTTCCAGGACATACCTATTATATCACTCGACTATCAAGTTTTTAAAATTTGAAAAATGGATAAATTGGTGCTAATATCCGCTTGAGCGGAAAATTATTTCAATAGCATCGTTTACATAGCGATAGCTCAACCATCAGCATGAGGAACCG
>JAUCGE010000401.1 GCA_030377965.1 Desulfobacterales bacterium HSG16 | reverse complement strand
AAAGATTCAGACAACAAGAATGAGTGGTGCGTGGTAGATGCCAGAGATGCTATACTCGGACGGCTTGCAACTTCGATTGCCGCAAGGCTCAGGGGAAAACATAACCCCATGTTTACACCTCATGTGGATACCGGTGACAGTGTAATCGTTTTGAATGCCGATAAAATCGTGCTTACTGGTAAAAAAATGAAAAACAAGATGTATCACCGCCACAGTGGATATATCGGAGGGCTGAAGAGCGTCAGTGCCGAAAAGATGCTCGAAAGAAAGCCGGAAGAACTGATACGTCTTGCAGTCAAGGGTATGCTGCCTAAAAACAAGCTTGGCAGCAGGCTCATCAAAAAACTCAAAATATATACCGGCAGCGATCATCCGCACGAAGCTCAGAAGCCTGTGGAATTGACGCTTTAACAGCCTCCGCCGCGTCTGGTTTTATAACAAAAACAATACCATCGGGGAACACAATTAATGGAAACAGAGAATCTTTATTACGCAACAGGAAAGAGAAAAAGCGCTATTGCCAGAACATGGTTGAAACCCGGCGAGGGAACGATCACTATCAATAATCGGACTTTGGATGATTATTTCCCGATAGAGTCAGCAAAGATCGTGTTAAATCAGCCACTTACTTTAACTAATACCGTCGGATCATATGATATTAATGTTAAGGTTAAAGGCGGTGGGATTTCCGGCCAGGTTGGAGCTATAAGGCACGGAATTACTAAGCATTGATCCAGTTAAATCCTGATTTAAGGTCGGTACTGAAAAAAGCCGGTTTTGTAAAACGCGATCCCAGAGTCAAGGAACGTAAAAAATACGGGCAGCGAGGAGCCAGAGCGCGTTACCAGTTCTCCAAACGGTAATTTGTGCTTTTTTTCTCGCTCAGATAGATCAGGACATCATACAGTCAAGTCGGCAATTTTATCATTGCTGCAAATATTATAAAAATAAAGGGAACAGATTGAAATATATCTGTTCCTTTTTTTTGTGGGATATCCTTCATTTTTTTGACACCCTTCATATTCGTCCAAAAGTAGTTTACACTTTTTCTTATTCTGGTTTGTTTTTTATTGCCTCATTTTGTCTGAATCAGGATTCTCAGGATTAAAGGATTTTCAAGATTTTCAAATGCTATAGTTCC
>JAUCGE010000115.1 GCA_030377965.1 Desulfobacterales bacterium HSG16 | reverse complement strand
TATGGTGGGAAGGGACTTGGGGAGATTACAGCCTACTCCTGCGCTGCAATATAAAATGTAATGGCTATTTTTTTCAATAAACCTGAATTGTGTTGTCAAGCTTTAAAAACTTGATAGTCGAGTTTCATGAATGCACAGGCTAATAACTATAACTCCTTGTTTCATTCTTCAGCTTTCTACCCTGAAGCTAAGGCAAAAAAAAACGAACAGCATCTTAATGGTGTTATTTACAAGCCTGATTTGGAAAACAGAAAACCCGATTTGCGCAATCCTGACCGGATGATTAAAAATATTTTCCCCCGCCCCAGAACACAGCTAATGCTTTTCTCCATAGTCGGGCAAGTCGATAAAGTAAAAAAATTATTAAAAAAAGGCGCTGATCCGAACAAAAAAGCAAACGACAATTCAACAGCTCTGATATGTGCAACAGGAAACCCGCAAGGACAAGAATGCGCCAAACTCCTTCTTGCTCATGATAAAATAGCGGAAAGTATAAATGCAATGACGCATCGTCAGAAAAAAACTGCCTTGAGTAATGCCATTGAATTGGGTAATGTTGAATTGGTTCAATTACTGGTAGACAAAGGAGCTGATTTGAATTTGAAGGCAACACTAAATGAATACACTCCTCTCTATCAGGCAGTACATCAACTTTGTCTACCCGAGTACTATGACAATTTAAAGGATGATCCAACATGGCACAACAAAAATTTTGATCCTGTAAAAGCAGGCATCAGTTTCGACTCAATCCCATCCTTTTTAAGAGGTTCTATGGTTTTCGATGCCGACTATGCAAATGGTGAATTTCAATCAAGGCATAGGATGAAAGAAAACAGCGATTTGCATTCTGCATTATGTCAAGCAATGGGATCAACTGAAATTGATAAAAGAGGGAATATCATTAAAGTCATTGATATATTACTTGATGCAAAACCTGATTTGGAAGTCAGGCACATAAATAAGTTTACAGTTCTTATGCTCGCATGCGAGTTGGGTGAATCAGAGATTTTTAAGAAATTGATTCTGCTCGGAGCAGATGTAAATGTTAAGGATAAGGGTGATTCAACCCCTTTGATTTATGCAGCTCATGCAGGACATAGCGAAATTGTAAAACTTCTAATTGAATCAGGTGCGGATATTAATCAAAAAAATGAAGCTGGTTATAATGGGATAGAACTCGCTATGCATCAAAAACATCAGACAGTTGTCAAACTTCTGCTTGAAAATTACAATGCCATACCCAAAGAGAACGACATAATTGTCAATTCTATATTCAATAAGGCGATTGAATATGGATATGGTGATATGATCCAGGAATTATTCCAGAAAAAAAGCCGTGAATATCGGGTATAATTCCAGAAAACTTCTTTCCAGTTTGGAAGAAATTTCAAAGAATAACATGAAGAAATTCGCTCGAAAACTTGGAATGAGATGATACGGTGGGCAATACTTCGCTTTTGCCCAATCTATTGTTAATAATTTGAAAATCGATTGACTGACAGGCGAAAAACAAAAAGCCATAACCTCAAAACTTCATGAGATTATGGCTTTTTTACTTTGTATCCAGTGTTACCCGAACGATCAGATAATCAGATCAGTTCAGTTCAATCAGGCAGCACCATCCTTGTTATAGCAAAGACGGCAGCAGGTCAGACACCTCGAAGATTCGGACATAGCCTCTTCTTCTGTCAGAACCTGATCGACTTCGATGAAGGATGTGATACGTTCTTCAACCGAAAGTTCGGTCATTTCTGCCCTTGGTATTTTCTTTACGCCCGGAACCGATTCAAAAATTGATTCTTGTATGTGCTTTTTGAACAGGGATTTTTCAGGAGCCTTGACTTCCTCACCGGTGAGATACTGGTGGATCGATCTTGCTGCGCGCCTGCCTCCGCCTATGGCATCGACCACGAGGGCCGGACCTGTTGCGGAATCTCCGGCTGTGAAGATATTCGGGATGTTTGCCTGGAGGGTTTCAGGATCAGTGTCGAATGTGTTCCACCTGGTCATCTTGAGGTTTTCGAGCCGTTTTACGCCTTCGACAAAGGAAATGTCAGGACGCTGGCCGATGGCCGTGATGATCATATCGACTTCCATCATGGTTTCGGAACCTTCGATGGGAACTGGCCTGCGTCTGCCTGATGCGTCGGGTTCGCCAAGTTCCATCTTGAGGTATTCGAGATGGGTGGCGTTTCCGTCTTCATCGCCCACCACGCGGACAGGGGCTGCCAGGAAGGTGAAATTTATGCCTTCGTGTTCGGCTGCCTCAATTTCCACTTCGTTCGCGGGCATTTCAGCACGGGTCCGGCGATATACAATATCGACTTCTTCAACGCCCAGACGTTTGAGGTTTCTCACGCAGTCGATAGCGGAGTTACCGCCGCCGATGATGGCTGCTCGTTTGGGAACCGGTATTTTCTCGCCCGAGGTGAGCCTGGACAGGAAATCTATACCTGTGTAGCAGCCGTTGAGTTTTTCACCGTCCACGTTCAGGGTGTAATCCACCCATGCGCCGACACCCATGAATATGGCATCGAAACCTTGCAGGGCAAGTGTCCCGTAATCGAAATCCTCTCCGAGTCTAGCGTTTGTGACAGCCTTTATGCCCAGATCGAGAATCCCCTGGATTTCCCAGTCAAGGATTTTCTTGGGAAGCCTGTATTCAGGAATGCCATAGCGGATCATGCCGCCGAGATGGGGCATTGCCTCGTAGATGGTCACATCGTGGCCAAGGCGTCTGAGAAAAAACGCACAACTCAGACCTGCCGGACCTGCGCCGATCACCGCGACGCTCTTGCCAGTGTCGGGTGCACAGGGAATCGGGAATCTCTTGCCAGAGTTCATCTCGAAATCCGCTGCAAAGCGTTTCAACTGGTTGATAGAGACGGCTTCGTCTTCTATACCTCTGCGGCAATAATCTTCGCAGGGGTGAGGACAGACCCGGCCGCAGGAGAGCAGCAGGGGGTTTCTTTCCCTGATGGTGCTGACAGCGCCTTCGTAATTTCCCGTTCTTATCTGTTCGATGTATTTAGGGATATTGATCTCGGCAGGACATGTCTGCTGACAGGGAGCCAGAGCGTCATCTTCCAGGTTTGTGTGCAACAGGCGATCAGTCATGCTTTCTATGGAGATAACGCCCTTGGGGCAGATTTTCTCACATGCGCCGCAGCCTACACATTGCAGTTCATCTATTACCGGATAGCCGTCAGATCCCATAACGATTGCGTTGAAATTGCATACGCTGACACAATCTCCGTATCCGAGACATCCTACGCTGCATTCACGCTTACCGCCATAAGTTGCAGCAACAGCGCGGCAGGTGATGACACCGTCATAGACGAATTTATCAGCGGCTCTGAAACCGCCGTTGCACTTGTTGTAAGAAATTTTAGATTCAGCGGTTCCTGGATCAAGCCCCATTACCGCTGCTATGTTGCCAGCGGATTCAGCGCCTGCAACTACACAGACGGAAGGAGGGGCTTTTCCCTCGACCACAGCGACAGCGGCTGCTGAACATCCCGCAAAACCGCATCCCCCGCAGTTTGCTGCGGCCATATGGCCTTCAACTTCAGCGATCCGGGGGTCTTCATAAACATAAAAGATTTTGGAAGCCAGGCTCAATACTGTACCGCACAGGCATCCAAGAATCAACATGACAAGGATTGCTTCTATCACGACAACCTTCCTTATAGTTTATTTACACGTTCAGACAAATTATACCATGCCTTTGAACGCGAAAAAGGTCAGTGAAATGAGGCCTGCAGTTACAAGCCCGATGGAAGTGTCCTGCAACGGCCTCGGAACTCTTGCCAGAAGAATCCTCTCCCTTACGCCGGCAAAAAGAATCAGAGCCAGTGCAAAACCCAGAGCATAAGCAAAAGAGTGCAGCAGGGAAGAGAGAAATCCGAGATCATTGTTAACGTTCAAAAGGCAGACACCCATTACAGCACAATTGGTCGTGATCAGAGGCAGGAAAATGCCAAGGCCGGCATATAATGCCGGAATGCTCTTTTTAAGAAACATTTCCACGAACTGAACCAGGGAAGCGATCACGAGAATGAAGGCTATGGTTCTCAAATATTCTATATTGAACGGAACAAGGACATATGCGTTGACAAGCCATGTGATAAGGCCGGCCATGACCAGAACAAAGATAACGGCCATACCCATACCCAGAGCTGTTTCCATTTTCTTGGAAGTTCCGAGAAAGGGGCATTGTCCGAGATACTGGGCAAGCAGGATATTGTTGACCAGAACGCAACTAACTATAATTACGATAAAATCACCCATAATGGACTCCTATTTTTTCCCGATCATGTTCATGAGACAAAGCATCAGTCCGAGACAGATGAATGCACCCGGAGCTTCCACAGCAAAGGCGAAAGGCTCGAAAGATGATCCAAGTATATCTGCTCCGTACAAAGTACCTTTTCCGAGAAGTTCCCGGACAGCGCCTAATGCGCCCAGGGACAATGTAAAACCAGCACCTATGCCAAGGCCGTCTGCAAAGGATAGAGCTATCCCGTTTTTATAAGCAAATGCTTCAGATCGGCCAAGCACGACACAATTGACCACGATCAGGGGGATAAAAATACCCAGTTGGAGAAAAAGTGGATAGGCATAAGCCTGCATGACCAGTTCGACCACGGTAACAAAGGTTGCAATGATGATTATGAAACACGCTATCCTGACCTTGGCAGGAATCACGTTTCTGAGCATGGAAACCAGTATATTGGAACATACCAGCACGAATGTTGTGGCAATGCCCATACCTACGCCGCCTTTTACCGACGTAGTAACAGCCAGGGTGGGACACAGGCCGAGAACCAGCCTGAACGGAGGTATTTCCTCCCAAAGACCCTTGACAAATTCCTGAGAAATCGTTTTTGCCATCTGTCAGCTCCTATTTTTTGAATTCCTTGAGTTTTTCCAGGATTTGGGGCTTCAGCCGCTCGTAGATATCACCTACGTCAGTCGCTGCTGCACAGACTGCGCTTGATGTGATAGTAGCACCGCCGATAGCATTCACCTTTCCGCCTGCCTTGCTCACTTTATGGGTGTCTGTCGATGTCATACCCTTGAATTGAGCGGAAAAAACAGGATCGGTTTTTGCCCTCGCACCCAGTCCCGGAGTTTCGGAATGAGTAGTTACGCCCACGCCGATGATTTTGTCGGTGGCAGTATCAATACCGACCATAAACCCCACGTCACCGCCGTAACCTGTGGCAAAACTTTCTATGACGACCGCATTGGGATTGCCATCGAAAACGCCCACAAAAATGCTGTGTTCGGCTTCGCCGTCTTTCAGCTTAAATCTTTCTTTGACCAGTTCGTTGGTAGCGCCTTCGAGAATTATCTTGATCGCAGGCCCCTGCACAAACTTGAGTTTCTGGTTTTCAATATCCAGAGCCGTAGTATCTTTTATAAAAGCGAGTACGCCTCCGGAAAACATGGACAATACTGTCAAAACGACAACCATTTTGATCATATCATTCATTATATCCTACCTTTCCCAATGCTTTTGGCCGCAGTTTGTCCACCAGCGGATTGATGAGATTACAGATCATGATAGCAAATATCACGCCGTCCACATAGGAGCCTATATTTCTGATTGTTACGGTCATGATTCCGCCAACAGCCCCGTATATGAGCATCGGCACGAAATTGACCGGTGATGATGAGTCTTCGGTGGCAAGGAAGAACGCACCGATAAGCGTGTAACCGGTCAGGAGATGAAAAACCGGCCCTGCGTATTGACCAGGTTCTCCCATAGATTTGAATATTGCTGCTGTTATTGCAACACCCACTATGAAAGAAAGGCAAATTTCCCACCGGATAAAACCGCGCAGGATAAGGTAAATACCACCTATGAGAAGGCCCAGCCCAAAAGCAGCACCGATGCCGCCTGTCTGTTTTCCCATAAGAAGGTCAACAGGGCTGATATCTGCTACAGCCGATACGCCAAAATTTTTGAGCGCGCTTAGAGGATAGATCATAGAAAATCCAAGATCATAATCTACCAGCGCCCCGTTGAAATCCAGATAGCTTTTCCAGGATATGGTCAAAATAGCGATGGCCACTACAGCCGGGTTGAAAGGATTGCCGCCGATTCCACCGAATATTTCCTTGCCGACAACAATAGCTATGAAAGTTCCGGTAATGACCAGCCACCAGGGAGCAGTGGCAGGAAGGAGCATGGCAAAAACCATGCCGATAACTGCCGCGCTGCAATCTCCAATTGTGTCCTGCTGTTTGGCAACCTTTTTAAAGGCATATTCCCAGAACATGGCTGTGGATATTGCCATAGCCATGACACCCACGGCAGGCATGCCGTATTGAACGAATCCGAACAGGATCGCGGGAATGGCTGCGATCATAATATGCTGGTTTCGTTCGGATACCCTGCTGCCGCTATGCCAGAACGGCGCATGTGACACTATGAATTTTTTCTGACTGTACATTATTATGCCTCCGATGCAGTTTCCGCTTCTTGTTCCTGGGCAAGTTCATATTTTGCCAGCCGGATATGTTGAAAGATCGGCATTTTCGACACACAGACAAAGGTGCAAAGACCGCACTCGACACAGGAATAGAGGTCATATTCGTTTGCCGCTGTCTCAAAATCCCTGGCTTCGCAGAAACGAACCAGCATGTTAACGGGAACTTTTGTCGGGCAGATCCTGACGCAGTCACCGCAGTTGATACAGGGATAATCCGAATAAAGGGCCACATCCGCACTGTCCTGAACGATGATACCGTCCATGTCGGGCAACACCGGAAAATCGGTAGAAAAAACAGCATCTCCGGTCATGGGGCCGCCTGCTATTACCCGGTCGTTCTCGTTGACAGTGATGCCGCAGACATTGAGAATATCGCAGATCGGAGTTCCGATGCGTGCCTTGACCATAACTTTTGTCACATCTTTTTTAATGACGGTCAAAACCTTTTCCACAGGAAGTTTGCCGCTTGAAACGGCAGAACCCACGGATGCAACGGCTTCAGCACTCATAAAAGCCAGCCCGAGATCTTCCCAGGATTTTCCGGCTGGCACGGCTTTACCTGTAACATTTCTTGCGATAAAATGGGGAAGTGCCGCAGGATATTCGGGATCGATTACTCTAAGTTCGACTCCTGAAGCCCCGCCGATAGCGCCTGCATCTTTTATCAAATCAGCAGGAAGCGCTATAACCACATTATCAACTCCGGTCATTTTTTTAAGGATACTCACGCCATTGGTAATAGCGTTTACTTCTGTCTTGAGTGCATACTGTCTGGTTGCCAGCAGAAGATCCTGATCCACACCGGTGACCACAATGGTCTTGATGGGGCGCTCAGGATCATCAAAGCAGCTCAGACAGGGTGAACCAGGAAGGGTTTCAAGGTAACTTCTGACAGTTGCTATCTCCATCTTGCCGGCTGCAACATCCTTGAATGTTTCATCAATGCTTTCATTTTCATCCGCATCAATTGTAAGGGCTGTGTACACCTGGTCGAAATTGCCAGTATAACCTTCAATGGATGAAACAGCGCCGGTCACAGGTGAAACTGCACATACTTCGCTGTCTTCATAGAGTTTGAGTCTCTGCCCGGTTTTAACCGTGTCACCGGTTTTCAGCAGGAGACCGTTTTCAGCCGAAAAAGGCGTTTTGAACAGCAATGTTGCCTTTTTCGGGGGAGAAATCGTTTCGGTTTCAGGCAGGGCGGAACCAATGGCCTCGTACTCAAACCGTGGTTTTGTCAAACCGATAAATGATCTTTCTATCATAGTCCAACCTTTTTTTAATGCCATGTATCATTAAAATTTCTGGTAAAGGCCAAAAACCCGAGGTTTTGGAAAAACCTTCAGGGATTAATACTTTAAATGGCACGCTTTACAATCATCAGGGCCAGGGCCTGCTTCTTCCGTTTCATGGCAGCCTGCACATTGCAGATGATATGTATCCATCCGACTCTTTTTCATGTTTTCGGTATCCACATCACCTTCTTCATGGCAATCCATGCACAGAGCAGGGAGTGATCCATCCTCTGGAAGTGTGTGACAGTCCGTACATGCCTTGATTGCATCTTCACTTTCTTCAGGATGGTGATGGCATGCATAGCATGAATCCACATAACCTGATTCGCCCGAATGGACTTGGTGGTCAAACAACACGTTCCCCCCCACGTTTTCATACATCAACCGAACAGGTTCGTCCGGTTTCTGGGCGGAAAAAGCGGTGTAACAGAGCACACCCACGACAAACAGAACAGTCGCGAAACAGTAGGCAAACTTCCTCTCTTTTTCTGAAACCATTGGATATACGCTTCCTTTCCAATCTTTTTTGATCATAATTTGGGAGCAAGACCATAAAATGCTATTCCGACTAACACAGGGATAGCAAATTTTCAAGTTATTTTTAAAATGCTTTCAAAGAATATTTTCCCGGACAACTGTGGTTTTTTGCATTCACCTTGACGAATAAAGCGCTATCATGTACCATCCGCAGGATTTAGGAATTTGAAGAAATATGGAGGATACAACCCATGACAGAAGCAACCGGGACAGAAGCAGTCGATACGGAAAATGAAGAATCCGCCGCAACGGATAAGCAGGCGGCTCTTGATTCCGATGTTGAGAAAGTCCTTGATAAATATAGTGAATCCGTGGAAACAAAACCTGTAATCGGCGCAAAAAGACCTGTGGATTACAGGCCAAGTCAGGTAGCCTATTTTGAAAACCGTGATGTCCGCTCCCATTCCTTTGATTCATCCAACCTTCAGGGCATTGTGGATGAAATCAAGATAATTGAAGATGGCATAAAAAATATAATAGCGTCCAGAACGAAAAAAATTGTAAACGAAGAAAGGCCGGTGGAAAAACAACGGCCAGTGCATAATGTCGGTCTGCCCAAACTGCTTGTGCGCCTGGGCCTTTTAAAGCAGGAGATGGAAACCTATACGGATATCGAAATAATAAAAAAGGAAGTACCCAGGCGGCCTGACGAGGTGCTTGTTTCCGAATTTCGAGTTATGATTGATAACTATATCAAAAGCTTGAAAGGGCTTAACGAAGGACTCAGAAATACAGTGACCGAGGTGGATGGCATAGTGAAAAATTTAACGGAAGTAAGCGATGCCTTCACAGATCAGATCCACAGTGACCGTCGGGCTTACAATACCCAGATCAAACACTCAAAGGCCATCGAAACCCAGCTTGATGAAATCGTTCCCATCCATGAATCCATGTCACCTCTGCACGACAGGTACGCACAGGTGGAAAAAATGAGAGATCATATGGAAATGGACCTGCGTGAAAGCCAAGGCATGGAGCTTAAATACAAAACCAATATTGATATGGGTGTCAAATATCAGTCAGCTCTCAAAAGCTACAGAACTCTGATCAATGATTTCAAGGAAAGAGGCGATATTCATGTTAATATGGTGGATAAATTCGCAGACGGAGCCTCTCATATGAAAATAGCCGTCGATAATGTCTCACAGATATGTTCCGGGGTTGCCAAAGTAACTCAGTCCATGATCATGATCGTGGAAAGTATTGATGATGGCAATAAGGTTCTGGGCAGATATGCGGCTCTTGTGGGAGATCAGATGTCGGCAGCACCAAAATGGGAAATGGAATATAACGCCTTGAAAGACGCGGAAGAAGTTTATCAGAAAAACGATATGTACAGAATCGAGCAGTTAAAAGACAACAGGAAGGAACTTGAGCAGCTGATCGATAATACCACAGAATAGTAATCTTTTGGAGCCAATGGCTGGCAGAAAAAAAAACTGACAGCAATTTTTAAATACGCATATGGAAAACAAAATCCGAATACGCCAGATATCCAAGATAATCAAGCGTATAGACATAAAAAAATTCGTCCGCAAAGCTGACAGGTTTCTGACTGCCTGCCGGAATCTTAACAATACTGTCATGCCTGAAACAGGTGAAAGCAGACCTCCTGAAAAAAAAAAACGTATCAGGATAATAAAAAAATATGAGGCCGAATTTGAAAAATTCGAAAAACAGGCTGCTGACATTACATCTGCCTCATCCGATCTTATGGAACTCCATGCCCGGTTCCCGTTCGTGATGAACGGCCAGAAAACCGGGAATGCCCAAATAGATGAAAAAACAATTCGTTATCTCAAAAAAATGAGAGATCAGCAGACAGAACTGCTATTTACAATTGATGAAGAAATTTCGATCATGAAAAATATGATCCTTTTTTCCGAAAGGATTCGATCCGTTGTCCATTCTCACTGGCATACACTTGATTCTGCATCCAATTTCCTGGATCTGATGCAGGAAAGAATGGAGCATCGCCCCAATCCTCTGCTTCTCCAGTCGGCAATGCCTGATCCGGAAATTAAACAATTGTGCGATGAAAGTAATGATTCAGGCCGGAAAAAACCAGACCTTGACCAGGTCAGCAAGCCTTTTGCAGAGTTCCGACGTATGACAATTGACGCGGCAGATGAAATCAATTTCAGAAAACAGGCACTGGTACAGAACGCAAAGGAACTCAGACAGGGATGGAACTGCCTCAAACGCCTTGTAAAGTCCGGTTACTCTCCGCAAATGCAGACAGGCATGGATCAACTCTATCGGCTCCATGATCAACGTAAAAAAACATTTGATCGATTCATCAAAGAATCGAGAAAAACCTGGCTTTGAATAAGGCGGCATTTTAAAAATCGTGAAACAAAAAAAACATCTTACAAAAATTTCTTTTGATAAAATAAAACGAGAAATCGATCTTGTTATCAAATCGGAAATTGACAACCGGTTTGTATCTGTATCGGAAAATCCCGATCCTCAGATGATCAACTCCATAATTGAGGAAAAAAACAGGGAAGTGGTAAAAATTTACCAACAGGCCCAGGTATTGCCCAATCTTCCCACTTTGTTTCAACTTGCTCTGCGGATTCGTGAAAAAGGTTTGCTCTTTATGGAATACGGGCAGGTCAGGGATGAAGATTTTTTCAATTACACAGATAAAAAAGGAAGGCTCGAAGCCCTTTTGACAGCTTCGATAAATGCCATTGAACCTGCCTTTACAAACCTGTTCCATGAAAGGATTGATGATTTCGATAATTGTTATAAAAAGGCAGGCATAATTTTGGAAGCCATTGACCAGATAAGCCAGATCGAAAGCATGGCTCTGAAATCGATTGATTTTCGAGTGCAATATGAAAACGATGCTATAGCACATCTTGAGAAAATGGCTCCCTGGAGTACACAGATAGAAAAATTGAGAACAGAGACAGCCCGATTCGAAGGTATTATCTGCATTGAATCTCTTTATAGCCAGCTCATTCAGCGGACAGCAGACGTAAAAAACAGCATAAGAGCCAATGCGGCAAATGTCTCAAAATTCATTTTCGGCCAGGCTCTTTCCGTTTTTCGCGGCTTTCAAAATGCAAAGGTGGATATCAGGGCTGTCACCGAATTTATGGCTCAGAAAGAAGCTTTGATCGGATATATGGATCTTTTCGAGGCAGTAGGCGATCATGCCCGGAAAGATCAGATACAAGGATTTATCAAAAAAATCGATGCAGCATGTGCAAAAATCGACAAAAAAGCTGAAGCCGACAAAAAGAAACAGGAGCTTGCAGCAAAACTGGAGCAAAAGCGAATTGAAACCGTATGGTCAGGATTTATGGAAATCCGGCAGGAATTTGAAAAAGGAAAATTCGGAACATTGAGGCGGCAGAAAAAAGCTGTGGCTGTTCTGGAAAAATATGTGGCTGTATTAAAATCAGGAGGCCAGAGAATAAAAGCTTCCGAAATCGAGCGTTTTATAATCTCCGCCGGCCTTAGAAAAGACA
>JAUCGE010000400.1 GCA_030377965.1 Desulfobacterales bacterium HSG16 | reverse complement strand
TTGTGATATTCTTTTTTGGATTAATAAAACGGAATAATGCAATGGACTTTAATGCATCCATGGGGTCAACAAGGGGTCTGCCTGCCATTTTTGTATTGGGAATCGGGTTTAGAAAGTTAAGAGGAATTGAATCAACATCAAGTTCTCTAAGGGTAAGAGCCAGTTCAACTCTTTGCTCCCAGGTTTCTCCAAGCCCTATAATACCCCCGCTGCAGATTTTCAAACCAGCCTTTACCGCTGTTTTTACTGTTTCAATATCCTCATGGTACCCATGAGTTGTACAGACATTTTTAGAATAACTTTCAGCAGTCTCCAAATTATGATGATAATTTGTAATACCTGCATCCTTTAACTGTAAAGCCATTGAACCGGTAAGTTTGCCTAGGGATGCACAAACTGTCATGGAAGTCTTTTTCCGTATTTCTCCTGCTGCCTGACAAATTTTTTTTATCTCGTCAGAATTTAACATAAAACCACTTGTTACCATGGAAAAACAGGTTGCCCCTGCTTCGGAAAACCTTATGGCGCTCTCAAGGATTTCTTCCAATCCTTTTAATGGATAGGTTGGAACTCCGGTATCATGAAATGATGATTGGGCGCAATAGGCGCAATCCTGTGAACAACGACCTGATTTAGCATTGATAATTGAACAGGAAAAAACTTTATTTCCCTTACTCTCCTCCCTGATTTTTCCTGCACAGGCTATTAAATCCAAAATACCCTGCCCTGAAACACTGCAAAGATTATAAGCTTCCTTTTCGGAGATTAAATAATTCTTTTCATTTAAAATCTTTTCGGCCAGCATTAATACAATTTTATTAAACATCCCGATTTTCTGCCATATTAATTTAAATAATTTATAATTCCCGAATTTTTTTATCATTTTTATTCGGGAAACGCTTAATTAGGCTTTAAGATAATGTTTTTGGCAAGGATAGAGGGAGGAGATAATACAATTAGTATATCCCCGACCAATGACACAGCCAAAATCTTTATATTGAAGCCTATAACAAGGAGTGGACCATGCAGGCATTAATATTAGCCGGAGGATTTGGATCAGGATTAGGCAGCTTAACCAATAATCTATTTTAATCTAATCTGGCCTGGTTGACTACTTTTTTATAGCATTTTTTATGGGGGTGGGAGATGCAATGGTTTTTACTTCTT
>JAUCGE010000114.1 GCA_030377965.1 Desulfobacterales bacterium HSG16 | reverse complement strand
TGACACCAATGCCCTGAACGCCGGGGACAGTGTTACAGATATATTTACCTATACCATCAAAGACAGCGATGATGATCTGAGTCATATTACTGTGACCATAACTGTTAGCGGAGAGAACCAACCGCCAATCCCACCATATAATCCTGTGGGTTCTGTGGATGGTATTGTGTTTGACGATTTGAACGGTGATGGTCATAGAAATTCAGATGAAAACGGTTTAGGCGGTGTTGTCGTGACTCTTGTCAATGATAATGGCTTTACTGTTGGCTCCACTGTTACTTCGTCAAGCGGGTATTATTCATTTTCAAGTATTCCGACCGGAGGTTATACTGTACACGAAACCGATCCTGATGACTATGTTTCCACAACCTCGAACACTGTTCCCATCGTCGTTTACGAAAACGGGCTTGCAACAGCTAATTTCGGAGATCGGCATGCAAGTGGTGATGTGGCCGGAATCGTTTTCAATGATATGAACGGAAACGGTTTGCAGGATGCGGATGAGAATGGAATCGCTGGTGTTACAATTGAGTTACTGGACAACAGCGGAAATATCACAGCGAATGTCGCTACAGACAGAAACGGTTCGTACATATTTTCCGATATCGCTCCGGGAGATTATAAGATCCGTGAGACCGATCCCAGTGGCTTTGTTTCCACGACCGCTGACCTTGTAACTTTGAGTGTGAATACCGGGGAAACCTCGACAGCCGATTTCGGAGATCGTCAGACAGGAAGTGTGGATGGAATCGTATTCAACGATATGAACGGAGACGGTGTACAGGATGCTGACGAGCCTGGTCTAAGCGGAGTTGTCATTGAGCTTCTTGACAGTGACAATGAGGTTATCATGAGTACTGTTGCTTCAATCGATGGTTCTTATACTTTTCCCAATGTTGTCGAAGGTGATTACACTGTTCGTGAAACCGATCCTGCCAGCTATATTTCTATCACAGATAACCTCGTCACTGTGAGTGTAAATGCAGGTATAACTTCGACAGTTGATTTTGGAGATCAGCAGACAGGCACGATAGACGGAACTGTATTCGACGATATCAATGGAAATGGTACACAGGATGCTGGTGAGTCAGGTATAAGCGGGGTTGTTATTGAGCTTCTGGACAGTGACGGTAATGTGGTTATGGATACGACTACTTCAGGTGTCGGTACTTATACATTTTCCGATATTATCAAGGGGGTTTATACTATTCATGAAACAGATCCTTCGGGCTTTACATCCACGACTGGAAATATCGTTCCTGTTACTATATCAGGAGGCAGCGCAGATATAGTTGATTTCGGAGACCAGCAGACAGGGACCATAAGTGGAACCGTATTCAATGATATTAACGGAAATGGAGTGCAGGATGCAGGTGAAGTTGGAATTGGCGGTGTCACGGTTCAGCTTGAGGATGTGTACGGAGATATGAAGACCGTTGTTACAGACGACAATGGTTCGTATATATTTACCGGGATTCTGGAAGGAATTTACACAGTTCATGAAACCGATCCTTCGGGCTATATCTCCACGACCGCAAACAGCGCTTCTGTAATAATCACAGAAGGCAGTGCGGCTACTGCCAGTTTCGGAGATCAGCAGACAGGAACCATAAGCGGCATCGTATTCGATGACATCAATGGAAACGGAGTTCAGGATGCAGGCGAATCTGGAATCGGAGGTGTGACTGTCGAGCTTACAGGTGATAACGGAGATGTGAGAACAATTGTTACATCAGGTAACGGCTCATATGTATTCACCGAGGTTCTGGAAGGCAATTATACAGTTCGTGAAATCGATCCTTCAGGTTTTACTTCTACGACCGCAAACAGCGCTTCTGTGACTGTTGAAGGTAATGGTGCTGGTATTGCTAACTTTGGAGATCAGCAGACAGGAACCATAAGCGGAGTGGTGTTCAACGATATCAACGGAAATGGTGTGCAGGATGCAGGCGAGGATGGAATCGGCGGTGTTACCGTAGAACTTGTTGATGAGAACGGTGATGTAAAGACAGTTATTACAGCCGGTAACGGCTCATATGTTTTCACTGGGGTCTCGGAAGGCAGTTATACAGTTCGTGAAATCGATCCTTCTGGTTTTACATCCACGACTTCAAATTCTACTTCTGTGACAGTGACAGGTGATGGTGCTGCCACTGCCAGCTTCGGGGATCAGACAACAGGAACTATAAGTGGAATCGTTTTCAATGATGAGAACGGAAATGGTGTGCAGGATGAGGGAGAGAGTGGAATCGGCGGAGTCACGGTAGAGCTTGACGATGGAGCAGGAACTGTGACGACAGTTATTACTGCCGGTAACGGCTCTTATATATTCATTGATGTTACGGAAGGTGATTATACGATTCGTGAAATCGACCCTGGTGATTTTATAAGCACAACATCTAATGGGTTTCCGGTAACTGTTGCAGACGGCGGAGCAGCTACAGCAAATTTCGGAGATCAGGAAGAAAAAGAACCTGATATGTGTAAATCATCGAAAGCAGTTGTTGATATTAACGGGGGGGCGATTAAACCCGGTGACGCATTGTGGTATGGTGTTTCTCTCTATAATTCAGGTGATGAAGATGCCACAGATGTGATTTATACGGATATCCCCGGATTTAATACCAGTATCGTGCCTGGTTCCATAACCACTACAAAAGGAGAGATTGTAAGAGGCAATGAGGAAGGCGAAGGCGATATCGAAATTGATGTCGGTACGGTAGCGCCGGGTGAAAGTGTTGTGATCTCATACTATGTACAGGTAGATGATGATGTGTCCAGAGGAGACTGGATTCAGACCCAGGGATTGATAAGCGGTTCTAACTTTCAGGATGAACCTACGGATTATCCTGACACAGCGGCCATAAATGACCCGACCGTTATCGGACCCGTTGACAGCCTTGGATCAAATGCGGATGTAAGAGCGGGCATAAGCGCAGAAGATATAAACGGAGGTGCGACTGAACCTGGCGATATAATCGAATACACGGTTACATTGAAGAATAATGGCCGGTCAGATGATTATAACGACGCACATGCTTCAATTGAGTTGTTCAATGGATACAATATCATTTTTGAAGGTGCTGTCTATAATAGTGACGGCACTTCCACATGGAGATATACGGTAGAAGAACTGCCCGATGCCAAGGATATGAGCAACTGGCTGCTTGAGCTTCCAGAATGCGTTAAAGTTATGGAAGCCACTGCAGGTTTCGAGCTGATCAGTCCAGATCCAAATACCGGCCTGAGCGGTATTAAATGGGATGTTGATGATCAATTCGAGTCTGGTAATTTTTCTATCACTCTGGACAGGCACTGGCAGCAAGGTATTGTGGAGGTTGCTGCAAAAGGCGGTTCCGATATCGGTGCAGGGCAGATCGTTGGTCCTGTATGTCACGAAGGTGAATTGACCGATATCTATTTTACAAACAGTGTGCCTGCTTATACTACTCTTGTTGCTGGCAGTGTCAAATCAAGCAGGGGAACTGTGGACGATGGCGATCCATTTAAGATTTCCATAAATGATTTTGCTCCTGATGAGACTGCCACAATTACGTTCAGAGTCATGGTCGATGAAAATATTCCCGGAGATCATAAAATCATCAATCAGGGAATGATTCTCGGGGCCAGAGATATTCTTTTCTTAAATGATGGAGGGATGTCACTTGGTATTGATGATTCAGCAGAGATTCAGATCTCAGGAGAAACTCAGTTTATAGAATCTTTCCAGACTGTAATCGACTACAACGGTGAGACTGTATATCCGAAAGATGTTCTGGAATATAAGGCAACTATCGTCAACAGCGGGGGCGTACAATCCGCAAATCTTATGTTTTCGGAAACTCTGGTTGGGTTTGTCAGTCTGCTTTCTGGCACAGTTGGCAATACACAGGGTACTGTTATATCTGGTAATGAAGATGGTGATACAAGCGTGGTCGTGAATGTGGGCGAACTTGGACCTGGTGAAAGAGCGATTATTACCTTCCAGGCTGTAGTTGCAGACGATGCTCCGAACAGCGCTGTTATTTCCAGTCAGGGAAGAGTCATTGATACAGAATCATCCGATGGGCGGCCAGTGGATATGACAGATGATCCTTATACGTGTACTCCCGATCAGCCAACTGTCGAAGTGGTGATGTGGGATCCGAACGCTTTTGATCCTCCGGGTGCTGAAAAACGATTTTCAGGTGATACCCCTGTCGTTCATTGGGAAATGTTCTGGATCAACGATAAAAACGAAGATGCACTTCTTGTTCATGTGGAAGATGGTATTCCCGCAGGTGTGACATATGTTGAAGGTAGTGTTGGAGCCGATTATGGAGATTTCTGGTATGATGCCAGCGCGAACAAAATTGTCTGGGAAGGTGAAATTCCAGGTAATGGCGGACAGGTAAATGTGTGGTATGACACATCAGTGCCAGCAAATATCATTGAAATCGAGAACCAGGGCTGTGCTGTCTGGGATCAGAACGGTGATGGTGACTGGACAGATGAGGCTGCAGAGGGATTAAAAAATATCTGTACAGATGATCCGGGAACTAATACACCCGGTGACGGGACAATATGGAAAGGATGTCCGTTGAGTGTTGGTGATATGGTCTGGCTGGATGAAAACCAGGATGGAATTTATCAGCCTGACAGGGAAAAAGGCTTTGACGGGGTCATTGTAAATATTTATGAAGATACAGATGGCAACGGCCTTTATACCTCAAACAAAGATAAATTAGTGAAAAGTGTTACCACTGTTACCCATAACGGCAATCCAGGGCATTATCTCTTCGAGGAGTTGTGTCCAGGATCTTATATCGTTCAGATTGCACCTGAAAATTTCGATTCAGGAGTACTTGAAGGGTATGCAAGCAGTCCGGGCAGCACTGATTCTGATGATGATATTGACAATGATGACAATGGTTATTTCATTTCAGGCCATGGAGTGGTGAGCAGGGCAGTTACGCTGTCTCGTGATAACGAGCCTGCTAATGATGGTGACACGAATCCTTTGAGCAACCGTACCGTTGATTTCGGATTTTACGAGGATCTGTCCAGCTTGTTCCCAGTAAAACCATTTTGATTTTTTATTGCCGGGGCTTATAGTAATGCGCCCCGGCTATTACAACAAACTCAAAATATTAATCTTGAAACCTGTATATTGTTCAACGGGGCCGTGTTATAAGCGGCCCTTTTTTATTCTCTGAAATGTGTTATAGATGTATTATACGGCATTTTTGCCCAGACAAGGAATAAGATAAAGGAGCAAACAATAATGTTGTTTGGATTGACTGTCATTCTCGCTTTGGCACTGTTGACAGTATCGGTTTGTTTTTATCGATATACGGTTAAATCTTCGGCACTGATCAGCAGACTTAAAAGAGAAAATGAAGAATTTTTGCCGGATTCGATGATTTCTGAGATCGTGGATGATCAATCTGTTTCCCAAAAACCTCAACTTCGTGTGGCTATCGAAGTGCTTGATCCGATTCATATAGCCAGGAGGGAATCGAAGCTGGCCTGTCTCGTTACCGGGATCATTCCTGATTTTGTGACAAAAGAGGTATATAAAAATGTACAGAAAGAAGTGAGCATCTCTATGAAGGAACGTGACATTGATGCCAATGTTACGATTCTTAAACTGCCCTGACTTTTTGGCATCGGGTTTTTCCATATACTTGATATTTTTGCTTGATATTTTTTTCGTATCTGTAAAAAATATTATTTTTATTCGATAAACAGGAAGTTGAAACAGGAGAAAAATCATGGAAAAAATGAGTTTCAATGATCGCGAAGCTGTAAAAATGGAGAAAATTCCGTTCAAGGGAAAAGACCGGAATATCATTGGCACAAGTATCCGCTGGCTCTCACAATGCGGGGATGATGGATTCGGATATCCTGAATACGGCCTGCGTCATTTCACTATCGAACCTGGTGGAGAAATTCCCATCCACAACCATTTTTATCATCAGACCATGTATATTCTGACTGGAACATTTGAATGCTATGAATATGATATGGATTCGGAAGAAAAGACAAGGATAGAGATCACAGGTCCCGGTGATTTTGTATTCGTTCCCAGCATGGAACCGCATGGGATGAAAAATATCGGTGAAGAACCCGCTACCTTTTTGTGCTGTATCGGAAATGTTTACGAAAAAGAGTGAATTGTTGAAAAAACAAATCGCATATGATTATCTTTTGACATACGAAAAAAATCGGTTTAAAATATGAGTTGAAATGAGCGATAAAACCGAAAAATCAGAAATCAGATGGCACAGGTGGTTCGGGACAGTTTTTGAAGAGGTTTTGATACCTCTTGGTCTTGATGTGCAGACGGAACATCCTGTAATGATTGATCCTCCTGAAGCAGATGTTGTCATTATCAGGAAAAATGGAATGGGATGGACACCGGAGCAGCTTGAGGTTCTTCCAGACGGTGTTCGTGACTGCAACGCCTCTCATATAATAATTGAATTCAAGAACACCGAGTCTCTCACTGAGGATGCCTTGTTTGTCACTGGTGGATATCGGGTGTTCTACAAGCAGAGCAGAGATCTTAAGGATCATGAGATACAGGTTTTTATCGCCAGTTCAAAAAGCCCGTCTCGAAAAATTCTGGAAAGGCATGGCTACAGGCCATCAGACAAGGCCGGAGTGTATCACAGCCAGTACTCAATGGTACGCTTTATACCCTTGATTGCATTGAACGATCTGGCGGATAAGCCATATAATGCCTTGTACAGATTGTTCGGCAGCAGGAAAAAAGAGAAGTTAAGGGCGCTGAAAAGACTGATGAACGAAGGGTTAAACAAGTTTCCTGACAAAATCGGTGTTTTCATAATGAAGGCAGTACGTTTTTTGTTCCACAAAGGAGGTACGGAAACCATGAGCTATACACCTGAAGAAAGAGCGATGTTTGGGGATTTTTTAGAAGAATTCATCCTTCCTATTATGAAATTTGAAGAGTTGCGTGAAAAGCTTCCCTGGGAAGATCTGCTCAAAGATGTTTCGGTAAAAGATCTGCTCAAAGATGTTCCAGTGAAAGAGCGGCTCAAAGGGGTTCCAGTGAAAGAGCGGCTCAAAGGGGTTCCAGTAAAAGAGCGGCTCAAAGGGGTTCCAGTAAAAGAGCGGCTCAAAGGGGTTCCAGTAAAAGAGCGGCTCAAAGGAGTGGCTTTGAAAGATAGATTTGAAGGATTTACACAGGAAGAAATCGAGATGTGTCTGAAAACGCTGAAGCGGAATAAATAATCTATCTCTCAGGGATTTTTTAATAGGTAAAATATACGATATGGTAGGGCGGTGTTCCGTCTCCGCCCTGACATCGATAATTGCCTATATTATTTTTGGAGTAAATCACTGGTCATCAAGCTTGACGATTATACGCCCCTTGACCCGGCCTTTCAGGATCTCATCAATTTTTGGATTCAGATCTTTAAGCCCGACTTCATGTCCCGTGGATTCAAGAGCATCAGGCTTCCATTTTTCTGAAAGATTTTTCCAGATTGAAACTCTGTCTGTCATGGGATAATTCTGGGAATCAATACCGATCAGACTGATACCTCGCAGGATAAACGGGAATACTGTGAGGGGAAGATCTGGAGATGCTACCAGACCGCAGCAGGCCACTACGGCATTGTGCATTGATGATTTGATTGCCGTAGCCAGAATATCGCCGCCTACCGTATCTACTACACCTGCCCATTTTGCTTTTAAAAGCGGGCGTTTACCTGAATCTGTGGCATCCTCTCTTGTCATGATATCTGCAGCGCCCAGCTTCTTGAGGTATTCTGTTTCTGCAGATTTTCCTGTGACTCCAATCACTTTATAGCCGCATTTTGCCAGGATAGCCACGGCCATTGAACCTACACCTCCGGTTGCGCCTGTAACCAGGATATCCCCGGAGTCGGGGGTGATACCGCCGTCAATTATTCGGGATACGCACATGCCTGCTGTCAATCCGGCTGTGCCATAAATCATGCTCTGTTTGAGCGTCAATTCTTTCGGCAGAGGAATTACCCAGCCTGCTGGTACTCGAATATATTGCCCGAATCCACCGGCGGTATTCATGCCAAGATCATAACTTGTGACTATGACATTATCTCCCGGTTTAAAAGAATCGACATTGCTTTGTTCCACGATTCCTGCGGCATCGACTCCCGGAGTATGTGGATATTTTCTTGTTACTCCCCGGTTTCCAGTAGCTGACAGTGCATCTTTGTAATTGAGGGCTGAATAAGACACCCGTATCAAGACATCCCCATCAGGAAGATCACTGATCGACTGTTCGCAGATTTCACGGGTAAATTGTTTATTTTCATCTTCTTTTACGATCATTGCCTGAAATTTTTTGTCTGCCATTTTCAGTCTCCTTTTTTGAAAAAATATGAAGATGCTCATATATCATATTTTTTCCCAGGAGGGTATGTAAAAACGAATTTATATCCTTATGCAGCAATTTTTTTCGTTGAAAAAACCATGTTCTGTAAATCAGGGGCGCTGCCAGAGGATTGTGGAAAAAATATAAAAATGACGATATTCCTTGCTTTTTATGCGAAATAACATCATTGTTATAACTATCTTTTATGGTGTCTGTTGATTTAACAGGTTATAGGAAAAAAACATGATTGATATAATGTTTATAAACTTGCGGGGAGCGCTCTGTTTTACTCTTTATCTTGTAAACACCCTGTTCTGGGCGATTCCAATTTGTTTTACAGCTCTATTAAAACGCCTTATTCCCATAAAATATTTTCATAAATTTTTTGACATTATCTTGAACGGATGCGCCAATAACTGGATTCTGGCCAATAATATGAATCAGCGCTTATTCTGTAAAATAAGATGGCATGTATTCGGTATGGATTCCCTTAAAAACAATGGCTGGTATCTTGTCGTGTCCAATCATCAGACATGGGTGGATATACTTGTTCTGCAAAATATTTTTTACCATAAAATACCTTTTCTGAAATTTTTTCTCAAAAAAGAACTTTTCAAAGTGCCGGTCATTGGCCAGGCGTGGTGGGCACTCGATTTTCCGTTTATGGAACGATATTCAAGAGATTTTTTGGAAAAAAATCCTCATTTGAAAGGGCGTGATCTTGAAATAACGAAAAAAGCATGTGAAAAATTCAAGACGATTCCAGTATCTGTAATGAATTTTGTCGAAGGGACAAGGTTTACGAGGAAAAAACACGAAAAGCAGCAATCATCTTTCAAAAATTTGTTAAAACCCAGAGCAGGCGGCATCGCTTTTGCGCTCAATGCTATGGGAGACTATCTGCAAAGTTTTGTGGATGTTACAATAGCCTATCCTCAAGGTGCTAAAAGTTTCTGGGATTTTCTATGCGGCAGAGTCACGGAAATAAGAGTTTATGTGAAAGCCATACCTGTCACCCCGGAAATGCTGGGCAATTATTTTGAAGATGATGTGTTCAGGATTGCTTTCCAGAAATGGGTCAACAATCTTTGGCTTGCAAAAGACAAGTGTATAGATGAACTGCTCGCAGCACCTGTTCCTGATCCTGCACTCATAACAGCTAAGGTGCCTTGTTTTCCAGAACTGTCTGTTTCCGATTCTGCAAAAATCATGGAATAATCCGTTTTCCCAGGCTGACGACATCGTCTTTTTTAAAGCCTGTGCGCTTGTAAAATTCGATCACCGAAATATTTTTAGACCGAACCTGCAAATTGATTTTTTGACATCCCATCGCCAGAAGTTTTTTCTCTAATATTTCAATTAATTGACGTGCTATCCCTTTTCTTTGAAAATTTGTTGCAACAGCAAGGTAATTGATCCATCCTCTGTGTCCGTCATATCCGCCCATGATCGATCCGACTATTTTCAAATCGAGTTCTCCGACAAGAAATAATTCGGGCTGAACCTGCAACTTTGCCTCAATATCTTGTGCCGGATCATTTTGTGGAACGACCAGGCCGCATTCTTTCCACAAGAGGATCAAGTTATGTTCATCTTTTTTTTCAAATGGTCTTATGGCAAGTTTTAATTTCGATGCTTTATTTTTCATGTTTTTTCCGGCAAACGCTCAATCTTCTATGATATTTTCACTAAGCAAGCTTGAGAGTACGCTCACGATAGCTGCACGCCTTAGTTCACGAAGTTTTCCGATATCTAAGGCAAGGTGTGTAACAGTTTCTTTGGATGCCTCGTCATTTTTATCAGATGATTGTATACTGCCGTTTTCTAAAAAATCGAAGCGAGATTCACAATCTGCATTAAGTGGAGAAACTGTCATGTCTTCATCAAACCAGCTACCTTTTGCATTACCACAATGTCTTGGTTCAGTTTTTTCAAGCTGCAGTTGGCAAGAACAAAGTAAGTTGTCATATTCAAGCTGTAATTGCGGATATTTATTTTTGCTTTTAGGACGAAAATGCTCAACATGACTGTTATCTATCGTAATCGTCATTCCACAATAACAACAAATAGCTCCCTGTTCTTCAAGCAGTGTTTTTCGCAGTTTTTTCTTATCTTCGGACTTCAGTCGATTCCAGTTCGGCCTGCCCCGCTGGCACATTTTATCATTATGCTTCCATTTTGTAAAAAAATCAGGTTCCGCATGTTTTGTGATATGTTTCATTTTTTCATTATCTCTCGGCGATGAAGCAGAGTTTGAGCGCGAACCAGATCCGGCGATTCGCCTTCAATTTCAAGTTTTAATTTGTTCAAGAGTTTCCGGGCAGCATCCGTGTCCTTACGCAGGAGTTCAAACAGGAGATGAATATCGTTCTCGATTTGTTTGGGGCGATAACTCGATCTCATCAGAGTTCTAAGCAGAAAATTGGAATCCTGCCCATAAGTTCCATCAGGATGCACTATATCCATCCCTTGTTCCATTTGAACAAGACATCTGATATTTTTGCATCGCACATGGGTCAACACCTGTGGCGAATGCGTTGTCAGAACAAACTGGCAATTTGGAAATGTTTTCAACAATTCAGGGATTACACGGTGCTGCCATTCGGGATGCAAATGCAGGTCTATTTCATCAATGAGTACAATTGCCTGCCCGTCAAGGGGATTTTTCATACCTGGATTGGCAATAGCTAATCGACAGGCCAGATCACCGACAAGAGCTATCAGGCATTTTTCTCCATCCGATAATTGGCGTACATCGAAATATTGCCCGTTTTTACATGCTTCCATTCTCAATCGAGCTCGTCGTATCCTCAGATCCGAAAAGTCTGTCAAAGCTCCAACAGCTTTTCTGACAGCCTGAAGCTGGGGATCTCGATATTGAGCATTTTGTTTTAAACCATTTGCTTCCGTGGGGTAAATTTTCTGCTCATTCTCAAAGTCTTCACGTTCGCGATACCATTCAAAGAAACTTCGAAAGTCATTACGACCGCCTGCGAGAGCTTGGTCATAAGCTGTAAACTGGTCAATTTTTTTAGTACGTATACGGAGCGGAACATCCGAAACATCTCGATTTACACCATAAAAAACAGATAGCGGAACACTCTCCTTTTCATTTTTATCCAGAACGTCGTATATTTGATCCACAATACCTTTGATGGCTGATGTATTCGTGCCTGTCTGTTTTTTTTTGCCTCGTCTGGCTTTAGCGAGTATCCATAGAAACGTTTCCTGATTGAATTCAATCTCCATTGAGTTGGCGGTTTCACCAGCGCCTTTTCTTATATCCGCATCAGTGAAAAAACGACCATTACCTTTTTGGGGAGAACGAATTTTAGCCAATAATCGCGACAGCATGACCGCCAGGGCATCAAGGATACTTGTTTTGCCTGCTCCATTGATGCCAACCAGGACAGTCAATTGTCCCCCGAATTCGATATTCAGCTTTTTAAAAGGACGAAAATTTGTCAAATCAAGTTTTTGCAGTTTCATATGATCTAACCTTTTCATAGCATCTTACAAATATAAACATACACAAAAGAGAGAAGGAATGGTTTTTTGTAAATTTTTGGCATTGACAA
>JAUCGE010000399.1 GCA_030377965.1 Desulfobacterales bacterium HSG16 | reverse complement strand
ATTGTGACCGAAAACAAGGAGATGTTTTCCATCTTCGATTATGTAGAATCCATAGCTCAAACGAATCAGCCAGTATTAATTACAGGTGAAACCGGAGTTGGTAAGGAACTGATAGCAAAGTGTATCTACGATTTAAGCACAGTCAAGGGAGAGCTTGTCGTTGTCAATGTTGCAGGTCTGGATGACAGCCTTTTTTCAGACACTCTCTTTGGTCATACCAGAGGCGCGTTTTCAGGAGCAGATAAGATGCGGGGCGGGATTATCGAAAGGGCTAAATGCGGAACTCTGTTTTTGGACGAAATCGGAGATTTAAGCCTGTCTTCACAAGTCAAGCTGCTGAGACTTTTGGAAAACGGAGAATATTTTCCCCTCGGACAGGACGTACCCAAAATAACAGATGCTCGAATCCTGACAGCCACAAATATGGATCTCTGGTCAATTCAAAGAACCGGTCAATTCAGAAAAGATCTCAACTTCAGACTTAGAACTCATCATGTACACCTGCCGCCTTTACGAGAGCGCAAAGATGACATCCCCCTTCTTGTGAACCATTTTCTGCGGGAAACAGCAACGGAAAATGATGAAAAAAAACAGATTCAGTCCGAGGAATTATATTCCATCCTGAAGGCTTATTCGTTCCCTGGAAATATCAGAGAATTGCAGGCAATGATAATTGACGCTGTATCCCGAACCGCACATGATTCCGAATTTTTGTCTGTTGACGCAATAAAAAATCATATAGAAAGGTCACGACAGGAAAAGATGAGAGAATCCGGGATCAGGACAGGTATCGACGAGGCTTTTCCGCTTGCCCATTTCAGTGAACTGCCCACGATCAGGCAAATGACGGATCTTCTGATTATCGAGGCTCTGAAACGTACAGATAATAATCAATCCAGAGCAGCTAAACTTCTCGGTATTTCTCAACCGGCATTGAGCAAACGTCTGAAAAAAAGATAAATAAGTACCTCACCAAAAGTTTTTTAACATCAGCACTGGGTAGAAACAATAGCGGCGGTCAGACAACTGGTGATCGATACACTTCGTTTTTGCCCAGCCTGCGAAAAAATGTCACGGAATTTTTGCACATGTACGTATTTTAAAATGAATTATGAATTTTCACTGCTAATCTTGTTTTGAAACTTTAAACCCATGTGTACCACTTATATCAA
>JAUCGE010000113.1 GCA_030377965.1 Desulfobacterales bacterium HSG16 | reverse complement strand
CAGTATAAGATATACTGAGAGCATTTCCCTCAAGTTTTTTAATTACACTGAGAAGAGGAGGATATTTCCCTGGTTTTACCGGTTTCAAATTTTCCGAAATAACATGGTCTGTCCCGGTCCCGACCCCGTTGATCTGTTTATTTCCAACAAACCATTCATAACTTTCCGGAATAACTCTGCCCTTGTCATCAATGCAGTACGGATAGTGGAGATTGGGACAAGACTACCAAAGAGATCATTCAGTTCTATCGGAAAAGAGCAAATCATGAAAACAGAAGTTTATACTAAAAAATATCCGAAAAAGAAAATTCTGCCTGCATTTTTATCTGTCGGGGGATTTACAGCACCTGCGAGAAAGCTTTGTGAAGATCGGGGGATTGGGTTTGCAGAGAATATTTTCGCTTAGAGATTTGCAAAAAAACAAGCCCGTTCATTCGATATCAAAGTCAAAAATCTGGATGCCGTGATCACTCAAAGGCGTGAATTCGAGCTGATAAGCGACCGGTTCGATTCCAGGACCGTGAACACATTGATCGATAGCGAAGACTGGAAAATATGAAGGCCAGGTGTATGACCAGCCATATCCGACTGACTGGTACGCATGGTCAAAACCAGGAGGAAGATCGGAAAGGGCAGTTGAGCGGCGAGGGGCGTTCAGATCACCTATGAGAAGAGAAGCTTTTGTTGAAGAAAGGATTTCTCTGAGACGGGAGAGCATCGGGTGTCGATGGATTCGAATGCTCGACGGGAGATCTGCGATCAGAATGAGTATTTCTTTCCCCGGAGGCTCCCAGAGTATCAAGTATGCCCTCATCCGCCCTTGCCTGTACCCCTTGCGAAGCGTGAGCGGGAATCTCGATACTACGGCTATGTCCCCACCAGGTTTAAGGCTGTATGGAGCGGAGAAGTCGGAACCTGAAAAATACTTTGGGATCTCCGACAGCACATAGATATCCGCATCAAGTGTATCGAGTTTATCTCTGACAGCATTCCAACCCCGGCTTCCCCAGATTACGTTCCAGTGAACAGCGCGATACGCACCTGGCGGTTGATTTGAATCAAAGCGGTAACAAATGTTTTCAACGCACAACAAAAAATATACAGGGGCAAGCAAGAGTGCTGCAAAGAATACGACATATCGGAAGTTTCTGCAAAAAGCACTGCAAATCGCAGCGAACAGCAAGACTAACGCAATAATTGGCGTCGGGATGTAAAAAAAAAGTCCGGTAAGCCAGAATGAATCACGCCAGACCTGACCGATTCCCCAGGTGAAGACACCGAGTACGCAGAGAAGCCGGAATCCACCACAAAACCGTGATTTTCTGGATGTATCCGTCAAAGCAGCACATGATCAGGCATGAAATATTTACTGTTCTCTTCCTCTCCTTCAGGCAAGGCAAACAGTATTTTGTTTGAAAGATAAAACGATCCTCCCCAAATTTGCAAAATCAGATCCATGTCAATTCCCTGCATTGAATATATCGTTTATTCGAGAATAATTCCCAACTCTTGAGCTTTACAGCCTGTTTTGTCCAAAACTTCCATTATCCTGGAATTTGTCCAGAGGGTCAAGTCAAAAAGCGGAGCCATTCCCATCTTGCTTTGCATTTGCCGGTTTTGTCCAAATTCAGAAAAAAAATATGTATGCAGCAAATCAGCTGCTTGCTTTTTAAAACAGATGAAAGTAAGATTTGAAAATTGATGATATACAGTATTAACTCTTAACATTTCGGAGCCTGACAATGATTAGAAAAATTTTTATTTCCGTATTTATCGCCTTTTTTTGCTTTTCCCATATTCAAGCGCAGGCTGCAAGGCCAGGCGTAAAGGTTGTAAGAGCTGTGGGGGAAAGCAGGATAAAAGGAAAAGATGTTACCAATGCAAAAAAAAGAGCTTTATCTGACGCTCTGACCTCGGCAGTTGCACAGGTGGCTCTGGATATATTGCCCCAGAAACTTGTGGAAGGCAATTTTAAGACAATCAGCAAAATATTATTTGCACATTCCAATGAGTTTGTTGAAAAATACAGAGTACTCACTGGTACGGGCAAAGGCGGCACATACAGACTTCTTGCGGAAATTACCGTTACCACAGACAAGATAAAAAAACAGGTCGAGAAAGCAGGCTTTATGGAGAAGAAAAAAATCGTTCTGCCTAAAGTATTGCTTCTCATTACGGAAAAAAGCATTGATGATCTCATGCCCCATTATTGGTGGGGGAGTAATCCCGCTCCATATGATGCCCACGCCCATGAAGGAGTTGCGGCTGTCTTTATGGAAAAAGGGTTTGAAGTTGTAGATATAAATACCAGACTGGAGGATGCGGAAGATGAGCAGGTCAAGCTCGACAAGCCATATTTGACTCCTTATGAAGTCTCAGAACTGGCAAACCGATACCAGGCGCAAATCGTAATTTATGGAAAAGCGATTTCACAAAATGCTCTCAATGTCATGGGAGATGACCTGAAATCATATAAAGGCAGCCTGGATATAAAAATACTCATGGGTGATACAGGAGAGACAATCGCAGTACTCAAGGATTCGGTAGTGGTTACAAGTGCTGACGAACTTGAGGGCGGCAGCCAGGCTCTGGCTGCTATAGGTGCTGCTGTCGGCAAAGATCTGGCAATCCAGGTACAGGGAATCTGGGAAGAAAAGGTCAGTTCTGTGGGCAAAATTACCATTGTCGCGGGCGGAACAAAGTTTCTGGGTAATTTTGTCATGTTCCGCAGAGCCTTGAACGATATGCCCAGGGCTAAAAATATGCAGATCGTGGAAATGAAGGCGGATGAATCAACCATCAGTATAGACTACCAGGGAGAAGCACAGGAACTGGCTGATGACCTGATGCAGAATACCTTCGATAATTTCGGGATTCATGTATATGAGGTTGATACGGATCAGATCCGAATAGAACTGGTTCCGGCTCAACCACCTCTGGAGTAATTTTTCAGACGGGATTGAACAAAGTGAAACTCAAGACAATTTTATTATGCCCTGATTTTGTTGTGGGTGATGTTTCATGTTATTGATCTGAAAACCTGGATGGATGCAGTAACGACTGATGACCATTTTAATCAGGCCGGACTCAGAGCGATTCTTAGGCAATAATAAATTGGTATTACAACAATATTTACATTTCAGAGGGGACAGGCTTAACAGTTGGATGAACCACACTACAAGGTGGACAAAGCTTCGCTTTGCCCACCCTGTGGTGGAATCATTCAGCGGTTATTATCTTGTTTTCATAGGCAACAATCTTAGGCAGATTCACCTGGCTCACCAAGGCTACACGATGTGATCTCAGTCCGTCGTTATCCGGGCTGGCGGCAATCTGGCTGCCGATATTGTCGATAGCGTCATACCAGTATCCCGCATCTGCGTAAACTATGTATCGCTCATTTTCAGGCGTGTTTTTGATACGTTCCTGTAACTGGGCAGGAGCAGGAACATATTCTATAGTAGCACTTCCAAGAAAATCAGCGGAACGTTCGCCAGGGTCAAGGATTATGGTGACAAACCATTCATATTCGATGCCTGGCTTTAATGAAATATTATGCTTTGCCAGGTCGATCCTGTAGATGCCCTCGCTGTTCAGGCCATCAAGAGTAGTTTCAAATAGTGGTTCCGCTGCTCTGGGTTCATTTATGCTGAAATATGCATTCTCCGGCCAGGCACCGGAAAGATACCAACATAAAACCGGTTGTGGGTTGGATGTCAAGCCGGTCTGTTCCGAAGCTATGGGAGCGATGAAATCCGGGATTTCCGAAGCTGTCAAAGTTTCGTCTTCTCCTTCTCCTTTTTGAACGATTCCTGCTTCTGCTGCCTTTCGGCTCAAACCTCTGCTGAGACCACGACTCAAGCCCCTGCTCAGACCACGGCTCAAACCTCTGCTGAGACCACGACTCAAGCCCCTGCTCAGACCACGACTCAAGCCTCTGCTCAGACCACGGCTCAAACCTCTGCTCAGGCCACGGCTCAAACCTCTGCTGAGACCACGGCTCAAACCTCTGCTCAGGCCACGACTCAAACCTCTGCTGAGACCACGACTCAAGCCTCTGCTCAGGCCACGACTCAACCCCCTGCTGAGACCACGGCTCAAGCCTCTGCTCAGACCACGACTCAAGCCTCTGCTGAGACCACGGCTCAAACCTCTGCTGAGACCACGGCTCAAACCTCTGCTCAGGCCACGGCTGGTACTATTTTCCCCACCTTCTCTTCTGCGGATATCGGAATATTTTTCAGGCTGGTTATAAACGGGCTTATCTCCTGCTACCACCGGTTTATCAGAAGCCGGGTCAGCAGCGGCATTGGCATCTGCAAAAATGCCTGCCGCAAAGATAAAGCAAAAGACGAATGTCGCATATCCAAGACATACGACAAATTTTTGCCAGAATTTTTGACATTTCATTTTATGCTCCTTTCCGTTGATGGATTCAATTGACGGGTTCAATGTTTTTTATAAAAACTGACTTGTGGCATTAAGCCATAACTTCCAGCAAGTTGCATTTTATCTGGAAGAGTATGCACAATATACGATATGAAATGATGTCAGGCCAACGTTGTTATGAACTTTCTTTTAAAATAGCATCAATATCTAAATGATACAAGTGGATATGATGAATAATGGAAAAACTTTATTGCCAGTTTCCGATTAAAAGAAAAGGTGCCCAGTAAAGGGGATGCCAGTATCTGGGCTGTTCTATCAATTTTTTCTGGGCGTTTCCAAGAGCTTTTGCCTTTGTGATACCGGGTTTTTTGAGTTGTTTGTAAAATTCCCGGATGGCCAGCGAAGTGGATTCGTCATCCACATACCACAATGTCGCTACAGCACTTCTCACCCCGGCTTTTACAGCAACACCGGCAAGGCCCATTGCGGCCCGCTCATTTCCCATCGCTGTCTGGCAGGCGCTCAAGGTCAGTAACTGCACTGGCTTTCTGTATTTGCCATAGCCGATCATACTTTCCAGGCTGTCCATATCCAGGCGGCTGTCATAGGTTAAAAGAAAGCTGTCCTTGGGTGTGCCGCCGAATACCCCGTGAGTTGCCAGATGAACGATTGAATAGGCTGAATTCTTGAACTCACTGGACAGTCTCTCTTTAGTATAATTGCTGTTTTGCAGCAGAACACGGCCTCCCATGATTTCCTTAATAGTTTCAAGCTCTTTAGTCACGCTGGGCAAAGGTGAAAAATCCTGAACTCCATCGGACAGGCCTGCCAGAAGAATACTTTTATCCCCCGACTCCAGTGCGCCTTGTTCGGTCAGGCTGATAGCGGGTATTGTCGCTATAGCGTATTTTTCAACCAGAAAATTTTTCCCATCATGGAGAGTGGAAAAAGGAATCAGTCTCAAAGGGCCGTCCGGTGCTACCACAATGGTATCTATTTCATATCTGGCAAAATCAGCTTCAAAGGGCCGAATCATCCAGTCATAGAGATTTTGTGCGTCACTAAGAAACCGGTTGTTGGGCCGGGTCTGTAATCTTCCTCTGAACCGATGCACAGTATCGTATAATTTTGCATATTTAACTTTTGTACTGATTTGTTTCATGCCGTCCGGCAGGGTGATGAGCAAAACTATTCTATCCGGCAGAGTGATGGGATAGAGAAGTACCATATGCGGATCTGTCCGGTTGATAGTTTTGATTTTCCCTTTCATTGCTGTAGCGCATTCATCCTGAAAAAAATCATCCAGTTCAGCGGTTTTTAAAAGCTCCATCGTATCCCGTGCCTGTTTGAGCAGTTCTTCGACATTGTCAGTGTTCGATTCTTTTTCAGCTTTTTTCAGCAGAAGATCCGCAAGTTCGAGATATACGGGCTTGACCCTTTCGTTGAAAATATCCTTTTGCACCCGATATCCCTTGAAAAGCTGGGATCTGATCGGATTCAATGTATCAATTGCCTGCCTGCATGATTTTATAGCAGACTCAGTATCTCCGTCTGCCCTCAAAAGTCTTGCCATCTGCCACTGCCACAGATAGAGAATATCGGAATAATTTCCTTGGTGTGCGTGAAACATAGCTCTGCGTGTCAGTGTCTTTGCATCTTCGAATCGTTTTTCCCTTTCATACAAAGCTCCCATATATCCGAGAGCTATCGAAGCCAGCCTGTAACTTTCAATTTTTTCCGATATCTTGCGGGCTTCTTCAAAAGAACTCCAGGAAATATTGAGCAAACTTTTGTTCAACTCTGACATTTCTTTCATATCCATGTATTCTGCAAGCAAGGATGCCCTGATTTCGGAAGTCAGCATACCTATTGCCAAAAAATGCCTGGCCTTGTCATGTGATTCTGGCAGTCTTGCGTTTTCGAGCATTCCGTAATGGATAGCATCAAGAGATTCTTTATTCATCCCGTCATAAAAACTCAACCTGCTTATATTGATCAACACTCGGACTTTAAGCGTAATAACAGAAGGCGAAAGCGAAAAATTCTCATTTTCTTTTTTCCCTTTTTCCTCTATTTCCTCAATCTGCAAAAGCGCTCCTGTCCAGGTTTCAATTGCAGCCTGGTAATCAGAGTCTGCTGCCATCACATTTCCTGCATGGTTCAATGCGTTGGCAAAAATCATGGGATCTTTTGATTCTATTGCCGGATCGACTGCATTTTTAACATATCTGGCAGCATCTTCGATATTTCCAAAAGAAAGGTGAATATCCGAAAGAGTTACAAAAAACACTGCTTTTAAACGAGCATCGTCGATTTTTTCAGCATATGAAACAGCCGGAGCTATAACAGCCACAGCTTTTTTGAAATATCCCAGAAACTGATACGACCGTGCCAGGTGAATCACTGTATTCAGGTATTTTTTTACATGTAATTCCGGGTCCAGAGATTTTAGAGCTTTTTCAAAATTTATAGCGGAGGTTTCATAGTTTCCTTTTTGATAGGCATTTTTCCCATGATCGCTCCACATCGAAAAAGATTTCAGATCGACTTTTTCAACCTTTCCAGAAGATTCTCCAGTACGCGCAAAGGAATTGACGGACCACAGCACCAGAGTCACAGTCAGCAAAAAGAAAGTCAATCTTACCTGGTTTTTCAATCTTATCCGGGTCATAATGTCTCCTGTGATTTTAAGTCTTTACAAAATTTTAAAAAATTCTGGCCTTAACCTGAAAATGAATGCCATCCTCCTGAATATCATATTCATCGGTATTATCAGGATCTTTCAGCGCCTCGCCCCAGTATATTTCTGCTGAGATATCTTTACTTATCGACCATCTTGCGCCAGCCCCGATGCTGTAAATTTCGGAAGGATCAGGATCTTTGCCTTCCGCATTCCATCCCCGCCCATAGTCTGCAAAAGGACAGAATCTTATCATGCCGTCCTGAGAGTTTTTGCTCAGATAGGGTATCTTGAGACTGAATACAGGAATTCTCCATTCAACCGAAGCTGTAAGGCCGTTGTCTGTTGTCATCATATTTTCTCTGTATCCTCTAACGCTGGATGATCCGCCAACAGCAAATTTTTCCATCGGCAGCAGAGGATCATCGGATAACTGGATGTTCATGCTTATCAGAACCTGGCTGTCAAGTGCTTTCAAACGGCGAATGACTTGAGCCTGGCCCAGCCAGGAAATAAACTCGCTGTCCGGTTCCGAACCGCTCATGGTGGAATCTAAGGCATCAAGCCCGAAATTGACACTCGAATAAAGGGCAAAAACCTGGTTCAGGCTTCGATGGACGAATTCCTGGCTCATACGAAGGACAGCCACCTTGCTCTCGCCATTGACTACACCGGGGGAGAAGGAAAATGGCTCGTTCAGCAAAGAGGTTTTACTCTCGCTGACTTCGAATTTTGCACTTAAAGCAAATTCTTTTGAAAGAGTTTTTATAAACGGATGTCGCAGTCGGGCTGAATAAGTATCTGTTTCGCTCTTAATATTGAGTTGTTCAAAAGGGTATGCCACAACCACGGATTCAGAACGTTCGACCTCAAAAGCCAGGGTTGTGTCCTTCGCGCTCAGAGGAAGGATGTAGGATGCTGAATAATCGTCGAGTCCTTCGGTCAGGGCATATTTTCCATGAAGCTCATCCCCCCACCCGGTCAGATTAATAAATCCTAAGCCGACCTCACCTCTGTATGGCCCGATACTTGGTGAATTATGGTTATTGAATGTCAATTCCAGATACCAGGGCCGAGCTTCATCGACTTCCACCTGCAATTCTGCTTGGCCTGGTTCGAGTCCGGGAGAAAGCTCTGCATTTATATTATCGATTCGATGATCCTGTTTGATAAGTTTCAGACGCTGCTGTAATTTTAAAATATTCAAAGGTTCATTAGTCGTATTTGTGGCGGGTTTGAGACGTTTCAATACAAAGCTGTCTTTCAGCCATGAGTTGCCAGTCACCTTGGTTTTTGTCAATCGTCCTTCAGTTATCTTCAGGATGATCACACCGTTTCGAAGTTCCTGGTCAGGGATGACAGCTCCTGAATTGATATAACCCCGGTCTATATAATAGCGTGTGACAGCATTTTTTGCATCTTGCAGTTCTTCTGCCGAGATTTTTTTCCCGATCCAGGGGGCAAGAAGTTTGTGAAGTTCGTCCTCTGTAAATATTGTATTTCCGCGAATATCAAATTTTGTAACTAACACGGAAGCGACAGAAGACAAACGGGTTTTGTCCTGTTCTATCGTAGGCAAAACCGTCTTTTGACAAGACGCTTTTGAAATCAAGCCCGGTACAAATCCGATTCCAATAGCCAGCAGAATAACAGCAATTCGTTTCAAGACAGATATCTCCCTTATCTTTGGTTTGTTCCTCTTATTGATGCAGCCCTTTTCAAAACAGCTAAGTAAGTCTGTTTAATAAACCATTTTTATCATCAAGACAAGATTTTTATCATCAAGCTTGCAAAACCTCGGCTTTGATGATTCATTGTTCAATTTGAATAATGAATCATCACAACAAGGCCGATAAAAACGATTCCAAGGCCTGCTGCATAATATCCGATGGGCGAGTCAAAGACAACGGAACTGTAGATTCCAGTTCCTATCATTCCCCCGCCAATTGACAGGCCGATAACGAGAGCCGGTGTGACAGGTTTTTTTAATGTTCCTTTTTTCACTTTCTTTTTCGACTTTCCTTTTGCCATTTTTTTCACTTTCCTTTTAATTTTTATTAGCTTTTCTCTGGTCGAATTGTAAAAAAACCTCTTCCGGGGATATATGAGGGTCCTGTCCCGGATTGCGGTAATATTCCCTGATAGCGCAAACTCGGTCAACAATTTTTTGCTCTGCTGTAACTCTCAGTTCCTGCCTGATGGCAATGATTCGTTTTTTTGCTTTCATATCCCGTGATCCGGTAAGATATTTTCTGCGCTTGTAGTTGATTCGCAGCTCGATTAATTCAAGAAGGATCTTTTCGGATTCCGGCCCGAACCATAAAACATCTGGCGCAAGATCGGCAAAATGAGTCACTCCAAGCACATCTTTGTCCATGTTCCAGTAGCTGATAAGAAACTCTTCTTCCAGGTCATTGTAATTTTGAAGGGGCATGAACATACGTCTCAGGTGTATCAGGACTTTTTCCGTTTTTTTCTTATGCCCGCCAATAATGACCGACCCTCCCACTTCTCCTTTGCGAATGCCTTTTGTCCAGGGAGCGCCTGTGATTCCAAAATCATTGTACACAGGAATCATCAAAAGGGCAGAAAGAGTGTTCAAAGCAAGAGCGTATCCGGCTGAAGGCCCGCCCACATTGTAGGATGCGGAAAGCAGTTGATGGTGGATGCAGTATTTTTCCATCCACTGACCGAAAAGCCGGGCAATTCCTATTTTCGGATTGAGTCCCTGTAAATAATTAATCACGAGTGTGAGAGCTTCCCTGGCAGACTGCTGGGTCATCTGCACGGCCATATCCATATCTGCGGCAGCCGCAGTGGAAGATGAAACAGCGCCAGTCACAAAAACTTTTTCAGGCCCCAGGCTGTAAGTAATACTTGTGGCTATGGGCAGAAGAACTCCGGTCAGGTCATTAGCCCCCGCGCCGACGATAAATCCCACCTGGGGTTCTTTCGAGAGTTCCGCTTCAAGAAAAGCGTCTAACTGGACGGCTCCTTTTTTTACAGGGCTCTGGGATATTTCACGCCGGGCAGCATGAAGATGAGCCTGCATGAGGGGGAAACCGCTTCGGCCTTTTATATCCCTTAAAAGCTCAATTATCTCATCAAAAAGCTTGATAAGCATTGTCGGACTGGTGGCAATTGTTGTGCGAAGGGAATGGGGAGCATCTATTGCATCAAGAATTCCGGTCAATGCCTTGAAATTGAACTTTACGAACTTCTTTCTGTTTTCGGCATTTGTATCGGTCAAAGCTCTGAACTCACAGATCACTTTGTATTCGGTAGCACATAAACCTATGGCTTTTTCGACAAACGCCGCATAATCAGCTGGAGTGTTGCAGATCCCTTTTGCAGCCTCTAAAATTTTGTCAATATTGACTTCGGGATCAAGCGGAGTCTCTTTCAAGGTATGCCGGATGATCTCTTCCACATCTTCGCGCCTCAACTGTCCAGTCACTTCTATGACTTTAAGCCGCTTGGACCGGATCAGGGCAGAATCAAGAATATCAAGTCGATTCGTGGTAAGAAGGGTAAATACCCTGTTTAACGGAATTTCCCCGTCGATCAGATTTAAAAACTTATTAGTCAACTGATCCTGAACCACAGAACCGGTGCTTCCGCGTCTTGGAGCCAGCGATTCTCCTTCATCAAAAAAAACCATGGCAGGAGCTATCATTTTAGCTATATCATATACATTTCCAAGATTTTTGGCTGCCCCTTCCGAAGGATTTGCCGAATCCTGAAGTTCTGTAGGCCGAATGGCCATGTCATGAACATCGGGATTTTCGCTGAGCCACGAGCGCGCAAGAAATGTCTTTCCCGATCCAGGCGGGCCGGTCAGAACTACACCTTTTTCCTCGCTGATATTATAATAAAGGCAGTTGTTGGCCATTTCGGAAAAACGATCCTTTACAGGCCCGACATAATCTTCCCATTTTACGCGCCGATCCATTCTATCCACTATTTTCTTGAACAGATCCCCGTAAACGTTTTTTGCCACCAGCTCAAAAGCTTCACGGACCAGAAATGCATCTTTTAAATATTCGCTTGCAAAATCATTCTTGATCTCGATAATCGACTGAACCAGTTTCCGGACATAGGAAGGTGTGATCTTCAATGTCCGGTCTTTGAAGATACTGAAAATGGAATCAACTGCAAGATTGAGGTCTTCTGGAGGGATACAGTTAAGATCAAGCCTGCAGAATGCATCCTTATCCGTTCCCACCCGGATGTCGTTTCGCAGAAGTTCGAGACGGACTATCTCCTTCAAATTTTCGCAGTTCATCCAGAACTCGGAAACATCGATAATTTTTCCCTTTTCCACGAACCTGCGGTAAATTGCCGAATCAAAACGTTCGGGCTGGTCGCTGGTAGCAATAATAAGACAGTCACGCCTGCCGCTGATAATTTCATCCAGTAAAATATTGGAAGTGTCGATCAAGGTTCTCTGCTGACCCTGTATTCCGCTATCTCTGCCTTCTGCCTTACCAAAGGCGCTGTGAGCCTCTTCAAGATGTCTTATGGAAGTAGTCTGGGGATCACCCATGGCTTTTTTAAGATAATTACCTGGCTCTCCCGCATAAGCGGTCTGATAATCATTGGGCGTGATCGTTGCATAATCGACATCAAGTCCCTGCTCTTCTAATTCGGACAAATTCTTCCTGATTCGCGTTTTGAATATCTGCCTTACTCCCGGTATCATGGACATCCTCTTGTAAAAGAGAATTTTTCTCTTCCTCTCGATTTCTTCAGCCAGGTCAGGATCGACCTCTTCCAGACGAGTCCACACAGATTCGTTTGCCAGCAATTCTTCTTTTTTCTGCTTGTAATCAATTTCCGGCAGAATTTCGTTTCCAAAAATTACCTTTTCGATAGCTTCTTCAGCAGTAACTGTCTTGCCGGAACCGCTCGTTCCCACGATCAGAATAATAGATGCCCTGGGGACTTCTGTATCAACCATGTATTCCTTCTTGA
>JAUCGE010000398.1 GCA_030377965.1 Desulfobacterales bacterium HSG16 | reverse complement strand
ATGTCCGGCAATTTCAGGGTCGTGGTGGAAGTTATTTCATCCACGGCCCTTATTTATTTTTATTGATTATAGTGACTGACGGAGGCGTATCGCCTATGCCTCTGATTTCAGGTCTGTACATGGATTCTGCCAGAGTCGGAGGCCAGAAAAAACTGCCTGGCGAAACCATTCTGACCAGGTAAAAAAGATTGCATGCACTGTTACGGTTCAAGACAACTGCCGCAACATATCGGTCATCGCGAAATTCCTCATGAAGAATTTCAGCATTTTCTTTCAATTTCCAGACCGAACCGCCAGCAACCTTCAGGTCATCAAGTTTGACACTGTGCTTTAAATTCTGATTTTCGATTTCAAAGCCTGCTGGAAGCAGATCGACAATAAGCGCGTCTGGTATGAATTCTTCTTTCGATTTAACAACAAGATGAACCATGAGCAGTTCACCCACCTTAAATCTGCTACTGTCAACCGGTTTGCCGGAAGTGTCATAAAAATTGCGCCTGATGCTTATCTGTCTGTCATCTCGAAGCGGTGCATTTTTTGTATAGCCTGTAATCATTGCGGAAGCGAAAACAAGGTCGGAAGATTCGGATACAAATGACAGTCCACCGGAAATTTCATTCGGCTTCCATGACGAAACATAGTTACCCTGTTTTTCCAAAGAATTAATATTGCCCGAAACCGTAAGTTTGCCTTTCCACATTTTACCGGTGCGAGAATCGATGGCCATTGCTGCCCTGAAAATAGAAAATTTTTCCTGAGTACTTAACCACTGGCGCTTTCCGATTTCATTTTCAAGATCAAGGACCAGGCTGGCAAATCCTTTTTCATTTTCCAGGCCGTGTTCGAGAATAAGTGCCATTGTCCAGGCCAGATCCCTTACTCTGCTGCCATAGTCGCCCCAGTATCCCCGGCTTTTCCGTCTTTTTTCGATTCCTGCTTTAATCACTTTATCTGCTCTCTTATGATCACCCATAGTTTTTAAAGCAATTCCAAGATGGAGGAGAGGCAGGCTGGACTGACACTTGTCCGCATACTGATCTGCAAGTGTTCTAAGGGAGCCAAGAGATGCTCTTTTAACTCTGGACAGGACATACCCTGCATAGGATCTTATGGCGATTTGAACCGGAACCGAGTTTTCCGAATCGAAATATCCGAAGCAGGCAGAACCAATATTG
>JAUCGE010000112.1 GCA_030377965.1 Desulfobacterales bacterium HSG16 | reverse complement strand
AGAACCTTTTTTATTTTTGACGACTCTGGCACTTTTCAGTACAGGCACGTCACTGCCATCCTTGTGACGCAGCATGCATTCTTTGGCATCAATCTTTCCGTATCTGTAAATTCTGCATTCAGCGATACTCGTTGGACATTTATTGCCAAAGCAGCGGTTGAAATCGAGAATATTGCAGGTACTGCCTATCGCTTCTTCGGCGGTATATCCGCTTATATGTTCCATAGAGCGATTCCATGATGTTATTCGCCCTTTGATATCGAGTGTAAACACTCCGTCGGCCATAGACTCTAAAAGCAGGTTCACAAAACGGCAATCCCAGAGTTCTTCGGTTTCTTTCCACATTGATATTCCAATCCTGGCTCTTTATGAGCATTGATGGTTACGTTACCGTTAACTTAACGTTAACAGCATAGGTAACGTTACCTGTTTTGTCAAATCATTTGCAAAAACCTGATAAAATCTGGAATAAGAAAATTATTTTCCGCGCATATTTTTTTATAATCACCTGTATTTTTATATAAATACATATCTAACCGTCCACTTTGGATAAAGAAATTCAATATCTGGCACGAAAATTGATACATTAATTTTTAAAAGAAAAAAACAGGGAGCGATGGCTATGATAACGGAGAATATATCAGGTAAGAAATTTGAGACAGCAATAGGGCATGGCGTGTCATTGATAGACTTTCATGCGCCCTGGTGTGCGCCATGCCATCTTCAGGAACCGATTGTCAGACAACTGGCAGGACGCTTTGAAGGAAAAGCTTTTGTGAGCAAGATGAATATCGATAAAAATCGGAAAACAGCCGCTGAACTGAAAATCAAATGCATTCCGACGCTTATAATTTTCAAGAACGGAAAGGAAGTTTGGCGATTTGTCGGGCTTCAGTCCGAAAAAACTCTTTCCGAAACCCTCAAAAAAATACTGGAGGAGCAAACGGGCAGTCATCTGTAAAATTACCAATGAAAGAATGTCTGTACATAAGGAGGTAAATTATGCATCCCGTCGTTGGAAATAAAAAACAAGAGACAAAAATCAGGGAAATGGGTCACATTGCAAAAAACATGTTTCCCCATATTGAAGTAATGGCTTTTAAAGGTTCATTCAGACTTGCCATCAGATCAGCATTGAAAAAAAATCAATTTAATGATTGGGAAGAAGTTTCTCAACGTCCTTATAAAGTCAAAAAAAAATTTTTTGAAACCATTCTTGATGAATCGGTTTCTCAATTAAAGAAACTCGGTATGAAGGAAGATGAAACAGATATTCTTATCGACAGCTTGAAGAAAGAAAACGAAAAATATTTGAAATGACTATTGGCCCATTATCATGGCTGACAATCCTTCAAAGTCTAAAACAGATCGTTATGACAGCTATGTCGGCAAAGCATGTTGGAAACTTTAAAACTTATAATCCTGAACAAGGAGAATACAGATGAAATCATTGGTTGTTTATTCAAGTCAGACAGGAAACACGAAAAAATTGGCGGATGCCGTATTTGAAACACTGACAGGAGAAAAAGAGATCCATCTGATAAAGGATGCACCTGCTCCTGATGAGTTTGATCTTGTCGCTGTAGGATTCTGGACAATGGCTGGAAAGCCCGATCCGAAATCTTCGGAATATCTGGAGAAAATCGGGGAAAAGTCTTTGTTTCTATTCGCTACGCACGGAGCTGCAAAAGAATCCGATCATGCTAAAAATGCCATGAACCATGCAAAAAATCTGGCTCCGAAGGCTAAAATTGTCGGCATGTACAACTGCCAGGGAGAAGTGAATCCTGCAGTACTTGAAAAAGTCAGAGCCAAACCGGAACCCCCTGTCTGGCTTACCGATGCCCCGGATGCCGTGACTCATCCTGACAAATCGGACATTGATAAATTGAAGCGCCTTGTTTCCGCATCAGGGTTAGAATAAAAACGTAAAGATTGTCTATTAAGATTTAACAGAACATAATCTTTGCTGAAAAATGTGTGAAGGAGGTTTGACTTGGCATTTAGCTTTTACCTCCGTTGCGGGAGCCTCCACCCGCAGCAAACCGGCCCCTGGGGACTGGCTCCTCGGGCCGGTTTGTATTTTATTTTATACAGAAATTGTCGGTCATGATCATGACCAAATTGTTAATCCAAGTGAGGAGTTAAAAAATGTGGAACCTGCTGTCAACCCTGCAAAAGAATCTGGTCTGGTCCATTCCGATATCCATGTTTCTGGGACTGATTTTCGGATATCTGTTCAACGCTGCATTTCTGAAGCAGTTTATCATCCCTGTCACCTTTGTAATGGTTTACCCTATGATGGTTACATTAAACATAAAAAGTATTTTCAAAGGAGGGGATTACAAACTTCAGATCGCCACTCAACTGATAAATTTCATTCTTATTCCACTGGCCTGTTTTTATATTGGAAAGCTGTTTTTATCGGGAGCTGATGAAAAATTCGGGCTTTGGGCGGTGGGACTTTTTCTCATTGGTGTTCTTCCTACTTCCGGCATGACTATTTCATGGACAGGGTTTGCAAAAGGGAATAAAGAAGCTGCCATAAAAATGGTGATATTCGGCCTTGTTATCGGCTCCATAGCAGCGCCGATATATACAAAAATCTTTATGGGTGCGAGCATTGAAGTTAACATGCTGCACATGTTCAAGCAGATAGCACTCTTTGTTTTTGTCCCCCTTTTTGCAGGGATCGCTACACAGATTTCAGGGGTTAAAAAATATGGCGAAAAAATTTGGAATCAGAAATTCAAACCCAGATTTTCCCCGTTTTCCGCATTGGGAGTCACAATAATTGCATTTGTTGCCATGTCGCTGAAAGCTAAAAACATCATTAAAAATCCCGGTGACATCATTACAATACTCATTCCATTGACTTTATTCTATCTGATTTCTTATGTCTTTTTATCAATTGTTGGTAAAGTATTTTTCAAAAGAGGGGACGCTATTGCAATGGTTTTCGGCGTGGTGATGAGAGATTTGTCAATTGCCCTTGCCATTGCGATGACAGCCTTTGGAGAGCAGGGACTGACCATAGCCCTGCTGATTTCCTTAGCTTATGTGATTCAGATACAGTCAGCGGCCTGGTATGTCAAATTTTCGGACAAAATATTCGGAAAAGCTCCCGAAGAAGAAGAAGAAGCTTCTCCGCCTTCCCCTGTTCCTGACAAGGAAGTGATGCCTGCCGAAAAAGTGACCGATGATCCATTTTTCGTGCATGGGGCTGCAATCGTTCCGGATATCAAAAAAATTCTTTATGTGACAGACCTTTCCAAAACAGCCCGGTACGCTGTCCGGTATGCGTGCAGTCTCGGCAATAAATATGAGGCAGAAGTGACGATGCTCCATGTTATCCCTGACAGGCTCGAAGAATTTTCTTCAGGTGCAGGCATTGATCTGACCGAACGGTTCGGGAAAAAATGGGATGAATTCAATGCAAAAAGCATAGATATGGCCAAAAAAACCATACGTATGCGTATCCGGGAGACTTCCGAACAGATTACAAAAGAAATTCCATATTGCCCTTTTACGGAAGAAAAATTTATAGTAGAAGCTGGAAATCCTGTCAATCGGATAGTGTCAGTGGCCGAGGAAGGGGATTATGACTTTGTAATCATGGGAACTCACGGACATGGAAAATTGGAAAGTGCCATAGTGGGAAGTGTCGCGGGAGGAGTGATCAACAGATGCGTGAAGCCTGTACTTGTGGTTCGTCTTCCCCAGGAAGAAGTATAGATTTCAAAAAATCGATTTCGATCCTGCTCATTTTTCCTTGCTCTCGCTCCTGATCTGTGGGATAGCATCAGAATCGAAATTGATAACGGGTGTCTGTACAATAAGTTCTTGTTTTACAAGCCCATATAAACCAGAGGCATCAATACTGGAAAAAAGAGGTGGACTATGAAATTTGTGATTATCGGTGGTGATGCGGCGGGAATGAGCGCTGCGAGCAGGGCAAAAAGAAGCAATCCGGGGCTGGATGTCGTTGTACTGGAAAAATCGACAGACGTTTCCTACAGCGCCTGCGGAATGCCGTACAATATTGCCGATCCAGACAGGGATATAGAAGAGCTGGTAGTCCGGCAGGCCGAGGTTTTCAGAAAAAAGCAGGGGATCAATGTCATGACAGGCCACAATGTCGAATCAATTGATCCTGCCGCACAAACCGTTTCTGGTACCTCTGCTCCTGATGGAACAGAATTCGAATTTTCATATGACAAGCTGCTGATCGCTACCGGCGGTTCTTCTGTCATGCCAGACATTTCAGGATTCGACCTTTCAGTATCCAATCAGACCGGTATCATGGCACTCAAAACCCTTGATGACGGGCGAAAAATTAAGGCGTATCTTAAAGAAAAAAACGTAAAAAAGGTTATCATCATCGGCATGGGCTATATCGGACTTGAGATGTGTGAAGCATTGCGGGAGCGTTCGATTGAAGTGGATATGGTAAAACCAGGGCCTGTACTTCTGCCAAACATGGAGCAGGAATTATCCGATGCGGTCAGAGAAGAACTTGAATCGAACGATGTCAGACTCTATCCTGGACATCAGATTCTTTCCATAGAAAAAATCGGCGAGAGGCTGAAACTGAACTGCCCGGATATTTCCCTGGATGCGGATATGGTGTTGAGCGCTATAGGGATAAGGCCCAACAGCGAAATCGCAGCAAAAGCAGGCCTGAAGCTGAGTGTCGGTAATTCGATAGCGGTGGATAGAAAGCTTGTAACCTCAGATGAAAATATATATGCGGCAGGCGATTGTGCGGACGCATTTCACATTGTGACAGGCGAAAGAACATGGATACCCCTTGCATTGAGGGCAAACCGGGCAGGCTGGGCGGTTGCGGACAATGTCTGCGGCAAAACAGTCGAGCTTGCCGGAATCTCCGGGACGGCAATCTTCAAGGTCTTCGATCTCGAAGTGGCACGTACCGGGCTTACCATCGAGGAAGCTGAAAACTCCGGTTTCGATCCTGCAAAAGTTGTCATAAAAACCCGTTCACGCGCCCATGCTCATCCGGGAGCCTCGATTATCCGGGTACAGATGATCGGCGATAAAAAAACCGGAAGACTTTTAGGGTGTCAGATGGTTGGCAGGGAAGGAGTGGCGCATCGAATCAGTGCATTGGCTGTCGCCCTGCACAGCCAAATGACAGTTGAAGAATTCAGCCAGACCGATATGGCATATGCCCCGCCCTTCGGTCCGGTATGGGACCCGCTTCTGACCGCTGCAAACCAGTTGCTCAAAAAAATGTAATGAATCTTTGATTCATAAGGAGTCAAGCAAAAATGGGAAAATGTGTAAATCACCCGGACAGAGAAACAAGTTTTATATGTATGAAACATGAAGTTTATATGTGTGACGAATGTGCTCACTGCCGTGACCCTGAAATTTATTGCAAATTCCGTTCGTCCTGCCCCATATGGTTCATGCACAAAGAAAAAAAGAGGCTGGAAAGAAAGCAGGAAGAACTGGCTGCGATCAAAACATGCAAAGTCGTATTCATGCCAGATAACAAAGAGACGGTAGTACCTGCTGGTAGCAATTTGCTCGAAGCGGCACTGGCTGCAGATGTCCCCTTGAACGCTTCCTGCAACGGAAAAGGCTCATGCGGCAAATGCAAGCTCGTACTGGAGGCGGGGAACATAAAAACGGTTCCGAGTTCCATGCTCAATGAGAGGGAAAAAAGTAAAAATTATGTGCTTGCCTGTCAGAGTACAATACATGGCGATGTAAGAGTAAAAATCCCGGAAGAAACCCTGGAGAAAAAACTCAAAATAGCGGGAATGGGCAAGGACGCGACAGACCGCCTGCAAGGACTTGTAAAGGAAATCAGTCCTATGCTCATGGAAATTCCCCTTGAACTGAAGCCACCGACATTGGAGGATTCTGTCAGCGATCTGGATCGCCTGAAACGAGGACTGAAGAAAAGCGGAGTCTGCGATACGGACAGGCTGAACGTAAACCTCCGAGTCATGCGGGATCTTGCGAACGTGATGAGAGACGACAACTGGAATGTCACGGCTTTTGTGATGAAAAAAAAATGTTCCGAAGAGGTCATGCGGGTCGAAGCGGGAAACGGGAAAAGCAAATCATTGGGAATAGCTGTCGATATCGGCACGACATCCGTTGTCGTCTATTTGACAGATATGGCTGATGGCTCGATCCTTGCCGCAGCTTCGGGACATAACAGGCAGGCGGCCTGCGGTGACGATGTGATCAACCGAATCGTATGTGCAGAAAAAGACGGTGTCAAAAAACTGGGCAATATGGTGCTTGCGACCATAAACGGTCTTATCAATGAGGCGTTGGACAGTGCGGAGGCGGATTACAGGCAGATCAGGAATGTGGTACTTTCCGGCAATACTACTATGACTCATCTTTTGTTGAAAATCGACCCTCGTTATATCCGCCGTGAACCTTATATTCCCACTGTTTCGGAATTTCCCATTCTCAAAGGCGGAGCGATAGGGCTGAAAGTCAACCCTTTTGCAGGAGTGTTTGTCATGCCGGGACCTGCGAGCTATGTCGGGGGCGATATCGTATCCGGTCTGCTCTACACCGGATTTCACAGGAAAGAACCTCTTACAATGTTTATAGATGTGGGAACAAACGGAGAAATAGTTCTGGGTAATAAAGACTGGCTCATGACCGCTTCCTGTTCGGCAGGCCCGGCATTCGAAGGAGGAGGGGTGCGATGGGGAATGCGCGCTGAAGAAGGAGCGATTGAAAAAATATCGATAGATCCGGATTCTTTTGAAGCAAACTTTTCGACAGTAGGAGATGCTCTGCCTCGCGGCATATGCGGTTCGGGCATGATTGACCTGATCTCCGAAATGCTGCTCAACGGTATTATCGATCAGAGCGGAAAATTTGCAACTGATGCTGACCATCCAAGGATAAAGCGTGAAAAAGATGAAGCCGCATATATTGTCGCATTTGCGGATAAGACCGCAATGGAGCAGGATATCGTCTTCACCGAATCGGATATCGACAATATCATTCGAAGCAAGGGAGCGGTTTATGCGGGCTTCACCGTTTTGTTGAACCAGACAGGGCTCGATTTCTCAATGGTGGAACAGGTCGTGATTACCGGCGGATTCGGACAGTTTCTCGACATGGACAAAGCGATCACCATCGGCCTGCTCCCTGATATTGACAGGAGCAAATTCAAATACCTCGGTAACAGTTCCATAGCCGGAGCATATATGGCTTTGCTGTCCGAAAATTTCCGCAGAGAAGCTATTCAGGTTTCAAACAATATGACTTATATCGATTTCAGCAGCAATAATCAATTTATGGATGAATTTACATCCGCACTTTTTCTGCCTCATACCAATGTTGATAAATTTCCGAGTGTAAAAATTCATCGGAGTTGATCGCCGTTCGGAAGACAGGTAATAACGCCATAAGATAAAAAAGCTGAGTTTCGAGGGGTCATACCATGACCCCTTCCGCTCTTTCCGAAAGCGCCTTTGATTCAAGGTTGATACCTGCCCGGATGGCTTTTAGTCCGTGTACACCGGGCAGAGGCTCCAAATCAAAAGACTCGATTTCGTCGGTCAGCCATTTTTCGGAACGCAGATATTCGATATGACGCATCATCTCCTTAGCTTCTTCAGGGTGAGTATATACCACGGCTATTTTTCCTGGCTGAGTCAGCCTCTCGTTTCTGTCTTTTACGACCGCTTTGTCAATACGGGATTTTATGATTTCATGCTGAATGTCATAGGCTCCATCAACCCCGAATCTCTTTTCGTCGAATCGGAATCTCAAAGAAAGGGGGCTGTTCTGTATCAGGATAAGATGCGCTGTGTCCAGAGGAACAGTCAGAGAAGATTTCAATTGTTCGGTATGCCATGCCAGGCCGCATGATACCTGTAACTGCCATAATCGGAGATTTTTCAAATAGATATTATTGTATCCTCCGCCTTCCACCAGAGAATCACCGATATAGATAAGATAGTCCACCCCGTCTGTCCTGTGGCGCTCAAAATAATGGGGAAAGAGTTTCTGTGCTACAGCGTCTTCATTGTCAAGATAAGAAGCAAGACGCTCGTTGAGTTGAAACACGCTGTCTTCAAACGATTTGCGAAGCCGGTAAACCGTTTTCACATTCGAATCTATGGCAGATTCATAAACATCTATGGCAGAGGTCACGTCCGTACCAAATTTTTTGAGATGTTTAAAAACAGATTCCACCTCTTTCAGCAGAAATTGTATGATGGACGCTTCATCAGCGGTTGTAATTGATCCTGAGATTCTATCAAGATGCATCCTGATACAGCCCTCAAGTTCTCCAAAAAAAGGAAGGTCTCTTGCCTTTCCTGCCCCGCGAATTACATCCAGTGCCAGATTCAGATGTTCAGCCAGATCTTTTTTAGTGGCTTCATTTCGCTGGTTCGTAGATCCCCGGATATCCGATCCCCCGTAAATTGGAAAGACGTTTCTGAAAATAATCGGCGCAAAATCAGCAACATCACCTGTACGCAGTTTCTCAAGATAATCAAGAACACTATCGTGAAATCTCCATTCCACTACCGGATGAATAGCGGTGAATTGATTTTTTATCACTCTTTCTATCCGGTTATCCAGTTCTTCAAGCGCCCGTCGGATTGCAAGGGTAAAAAGAGGTTGAATACGGGTCATGAGCAATTCGCTCAAGGGGCATAGTTCTCCGACCCTTGGCGATCCAATATAAAGAATTCCTATAGGCTTTCCCTGATCTTCAAGGGGAGCTAACAAAAGAGACCTGGTTTCAGGATCAAACATGATATCTGCCGTATTCTGATCTATATTCTCTTTCCTGATATCGAAAATCCGCAGTATTTTCCCTTCCTTTACCACTTTTTCATATAGAGTACCCGCAAACCTGGAAATATTGATGTGCCGGGAATCGGCAAAAATACATTGATGTGTCATTTCCGTTCCGGAATTTAGCAGCAAAACTTTGTCTTTCTGAATTGCCGTGAGATTTACCATGAGATCGGGAATCCTGAAATAAGTACGCAGCCTCTGCCGTAAGCGCAGAAAGCCTTTTTCGGAAATGGCAGAATAATGATCAGTAAGATCATGCTCAATGGCCATGAGTACCTGGGATTGCGTTATATCTACAGGGCGGTATATGGTAAATCCGTGAAGTTCGAAATTATCGGGATTTATATATTTTGCAAGTACTTCAGGCTCTGTATAGTTCTCCCGGATATCTTTTATCATCGCCTCTGAATAATCAGGGAGCGATTTTAACGGATGCACATCCATGAAGCGGAAATCACATTCCATTTTAAAATAACGATCCAGGCCGGTTTCAGGGTCTAAAACATCGTAAACGACCGGATAATCACAGCCGCATTCAATTTGAAAACATTTTTCCATGATAATGAGATAAGCCTCAATTATCCGGGCCTGATCCATATGCTCTTCGGGCATGTCATGCTGACACTGGAAACAGGCTCCTTCTTTCAGGAAAATCTGTTGAAAAGATGGTGTGATAAAAACCTGCTGAAAGGTCGAAGGAAGGGCAGCGCATATCATTTCGTTTTCCTGAACCACCGGTGGAAACATAAGGCTCATAAGTTTCAGGATTGATTCCTGACAAGCATCCAGAACTGCCATATCTTCAACAGGTTCGAGAAGTTCTGGAGCCTGCTCTATGATTTCCTCCAAAATTTCTGCCGTAAAAGAAGTGCTTTCCGAATTTTTTTCAATCTGTTTCAAATAATTGATAAAAGGTCTGAAACTGAGAACACAGCGGAAGGGATATCCGGCGGATTTTTTTTTATTCATATCGCAAATTATCCTTGTCTTAAAAAAGTGGGATACAAAAACATGCTGCCTTCATTATAAATACATACTTTCTTCGGGCTTGTCCAGTATCTGGTATGTTTAACATTTATCACCGAAAATTTTATTCAGAAGTTCAGACAATTGAGATTTTGTATAAGGCTTTGGAATCACTCCGCAGAATCCATAATTCTCATAATTTGCCATTACAGGATCATTGGAGTATCCTGAGGACACAACAGCTTTTACTTTTGGGTCAACTTTCAATAGTTCCACTATTGTTTCAGCCCCGCCCATTCCACCAGGAACTGTCAAATCCAGAATTACCAGATCAAAACCTTTGCTGGACAGATGTGCTTCTCGGTACATTTTAACTGCCTGAGTTCCGTCAATGGCAGCAGCAGTCTCATATTCCATTCTATTCAGCATTCTTTCAACCATGTCTAAAATCGGTTTCTGATCGTCCATAATCAGTATCTTGCCATGACCAATATGATTGAATTTTTCACTATCCTTAATTTTATCAACAGCCTTTAAGGAAGCAGGCAGGTAAATAGTAAAAACAGTTCCTTTTTCTATTTCGGAATATACAGAAATATGACCGTCATGCTTTTTAATTATCGAATATGTGGTTGCTAATCCAAGACCGCTCCCTTTTTGTTTCGTTGAAAAATATGGTTCAAATATATTCGAAATATGCTTTTGTGAAATTCCGATACCCTGATCTTCAACAATAATTTTGATGTATCGCCCGGTGGATAATGGTAAATCGCTTTCTGCTCCAATTTCTGCATTTTCTGTACGAACTTTTATGGTTCCCCCATTTGCCATTGCTTGATTTGCGTTAATGACAAGATTTCCGATGACCTGATTTATCTGTCCTTCATCAATTTCAGCAGCAAATAGATCTTGTAGAAATACAAAATCACAGTTTGCTTTTGCCCCTCGAAGTGAAAAAATCGCAGATTCTTTTATCAATCTATTGATATTCGAAACTTTTTTGATTGGAGCGCCGCCCTTTGAAAAAGTAAGGAGTTGATGTGTAAGGCTTTGAGCCTGTTTTGATGATTCCTGTACATCGGAAAGAACTTCATATAACTCATCATCATTATTTAATATGCTTAGTGCATACGATATGTTTCCAGTGATAACACCAAGCATATTATTAAAATCATGGGCAATACCACCTGCCAAAGTGCCAACTGCTTCCATCTTCTGTGTTTGACGAAGTCCTTCTTCCAAACGCATTAATTTCGTTCGATCATCATATAGGGCAACGACTTTTCCAGATGGATGACGGAATATACGGTTCTCAACCCACTGTATGATGCGCTCATCTTTATATTGACGAAATGGAACATGGTAAGGCTTGCCAGTACGCCAGGAATCTTGAAGCGCCTTGAACAATCCCAGTTCCCGCGCCCCAGGAAAAACCTGTGTGAGCTTTTTGCCTCGAATCTCATCAATTGAAACTTTACTCAACTTTTGACCGGTTATATTTATATCTGAAAAAATAAAGTCCTCACCATTGTTGACAGATTCGTACACGGCAACACCGATGGGTAAGTGTTCAAAGAAATGCCTGAATTGTTTTTCACTTTCTTTGAGGCTCCTTTCATACTTTTTTTGATCGGTAATATCCATTTCAAAACCAGCAATTCGATCTACCAATCCAGAGGAGTCCAAAACGGGGAAAAGGCTGTAATATGTCCAACATTGTTGACTTTGTTCCTCAAATTGGACAGGTTGGCCGGATTGAATTATTTTTTCTACCATTGTCATGCGCTGTGCAGCTACATCATCTGGAATAAGGCTTTTGATAGATTTTCCTACACAATCATTGACTTGCTTGCCCAGGCGGACAGCAAAGGTGTTGTTCGCTGTGAGTAAAACCCCCTTATTGTCAAAAAGAAATACCGACTCGGAAATAGCATTAAACATAGAGCGAAGGTTTTCTTCGTTCTTCCGCAGTGCCACTTCAATTTTTTTTCGGAGAGCCACCTCTTTTTTAAGTCGTTTGTTCCAAATTAAGAAAAATATAATGAAGAGAGATGCTATTCCTGCAATACTTAAAACCCATCTTATAACATCAGTTTTGCTTATCCCGTATTCGTACTTTACGTTTAACCACTTATTGCGAATTACTGAATGTTCCTCTGGTGTCATAGCAGCAAGAGTTTTATGTATCCTCTTTAAATTTTATGGAAGTCTTAAAAAATGTTGAATTATTTTTTTAAAAAATATTGCAAAATATATTTTTACATTATAAGAATATATTCATTATGAAGATCAAAGATATTTCAGCCACA
>JAUCGE010000397.1 GCA_030377965.1 Desulfobacterales bacterium HSG16 | reverse complement strand
TCTCGTACCCATATTTTTATCTTTCATGCCCAGACCCGATATATGGAAACATGGCAGAAGCTTTATCGTTCAGGATATCATTGATCTGATCCTGAATAAAACAGCATCCTTGACCATCAGATTGCCCAGAACTATGGTTGTTATCTTCTGCCTGATTTTTATCATAGCCTCTTACGGATTTTCCCAGATCCGGTTTGAAACACAGTTTTCCAAACGGTTTGATGAAAATAACATTGTACAAGTCTCAAAACGATATTTCGAGCATCACTTTCCGGGTACAAACCCCTTGGATATTTATATCGAATCACCTGAAAAACAGGGTCTGCTCAATCCTGAACTTTTTGCAGAGATTGCAAAATTCGAAACATGGATCGAAAGTCTTGATTCCGTAAAACAGGCTGTCTCAGTGGTGGATCTGGTCAAAAAAATGTATCAAGAAATCGCACCGGAACAGGCCAAAGCAAATCCTCTGCCAGTAACCCGTGAAGCTCTGGCGCAACTGCTTCTTCTTTTCGAAATGTCGGGTGGAGAAAATCTTGACCGAATGATCGATTATGAATATAAAATCACCCGGCTGAATGTCAGACTGCCGGATATGGGAGTGATTGAAACATCTCAAATTGGTAAACGCATTGCCGAACACGGCAAAAAATTATTCGATGGAGCAGCTATAGTTGAGTCTTTGAGCATGGATTATCTTCTGGGCGACTGGGTGGACGATGTGTTAAAAGGACAGCGTACCGGGCTTCTCTTTGCCATGATGACAGTTGCCATACTCATGATCATTTCCATGCGCTCTTTCCATATCGGGCTGATTTCCATGTTTCCTAATCTTCTGCCCCTGCTCGTGCTTTTAGGATATATGGGATTGTGCTGGGATGTCGTGGATACCGACACTTTAGGGATTCTAATGATCGCTATAGGCATTGGTGTGGATGACACAGTTCACTTTCTCATGCGCCTGCGGTTCGAATTTGAGAAAACTCACGATGTCGAACATGCCATAAGACAAACTTTTCATTATTCGGGTCGGGCCATCTTTATCACTTCGGTCATTCTTGTAGCTGGTTTTGCCCCCTTTGCCATGAGCGAATATTTCAGCCTCCATATTTTCGGAACACTTTTACCCGCATGTCTTGTAGTAGCACTTGCAGCAGACCTTCTTCTCGTTCCTGCCCTT
>JAUCGE010000111.1 GCA_030377965.1 Desulfobacterales bacterium HSG16 | reverse complement strand
CCTGATTGTATCAAATCTCTAAAAGGGACAACCTGGAGGAAGGTCTATGCTTCTGAAGCGTAAATTCGACGCGGGGGAATTTGCAATCCTTGCGGAAATGGAGCCGCCCAAGGGGGCGGATATCTCGACGATGGTAAATAACGCCACAAAGGTTAAAGGGCTGATTGATGCCTTTGTGGTTCCGGAAATGAGCAATGCAGTCATGAGAATGAGTTCATTGGGCGGGGCCATGATTTTACAGGGTAAAGGCATGGAAGCGGTGATGCAGATTAATTGCAGGGATCGGAACAGAATCGCTCTTCAGGCTGATATTCTTGCTGCAAGCGGGTGCAAAATTCCCAATATCATGGCTGTCAAAGGAGAAGATCCCGGTTTTGGTGATCATCACCAGGCAAGATCGGTTTATGATATTGATCTTCTTGAATTGCTGAAAGCTGTGGAAGGTCTTCAGCAGGGAAAGGATATGGCCGGAATTGATCTTGCGGGTACTCCTGATTTTCTGGTGGGTGCAACGATTGATGCGGGGTCAAGGGATAAATCGATAGAATTGATATTGGAAGATATGCAGGAAAAGATTGATGCAGGCGTGCAGTTTTTCATAACCCCGCCATTGTTTGATCTGTCCGCCATAGAACCCTTTCTTGCGCGAGTAAACACCGAAAAAATAAAGATTGTTCCTACTGTCCGGCTGCTTAAATCTCTTGGTATGGCCAGGTATATGGCCCGTAATGTGGAGAATGTTTACCTGCCGGATTCTTTGATCGACCGTATTCGGAAAGCGCCTGACAAGGTGTCGGAATGCCTTAAAATAGCATCGGAAACGGCAGCCGCTTTGAAAGATAAAGGCTTTGGCGGTGTCATGCTCTCGACAATCGGCTGGGAAGATAAACTCCCGCAGATACTTGAAAGAATTTAAGGATACAAGATGGATAAAGATAAGAGCGTCAAAGGAAATAAGGTTACGGGTTCGGTCATGGTCCTCGGCAGTGGAATTGCAGGAATGCAGTCCGCGCTCGATCTCGCCAATTCCGGATACTATGTTTACCTTGTCGAGAAATCGTCTGCCATCGGCGGGCTTATGTCTCAGCTCGACAAGACCTTTCCGACCAACGACTGCGCTATGTGAATTATTTCACCCAAACTGGTCGAGGTCGGCCGGCATTTAAACATTGAGTTACTTACAAATACCGAATTGCTCGGGCTTGAAGGTGATCCTGGAGCATTCATTGCAAAAATCAGGCAGGAACCCCGTTTTGTAGATCTTGCAAAATGCACAAGTTGCGGAGAGTGTGCAAAGGTCTGCCCAATCAGTACACCCAATAAATATGACGAAGGTCTTTCCGACCGGAAAGCCATTTACAAACAATATGCCCAGGCCATACCCGGAGCTTTTGCAATAAACAAACGCGGAACCGCTCCATGCAGGTCTACATGTCCTGCCCATGTCAGCGTACAGGGATTTATAGCGCTGATGAACCAGGGGAAAAACAGAGAGGCTTTAGAGCTTTTCAAAAAAGCCCATCCATTTCCTGGAGTCTGCGGCCGGGTCTGTCATCATCCGTGTGAAGGCGCATGTACGCGCAGCGACGTTGATCAGCCCCTTGCCATTGCCCATCTTCACAGGTTCCTCGGAGATTTGGATTTAAAGAGCGAAACCCCTTATGTACCTGAGAAAAAAGAAGAAAAAAAAGAGAAAGTAGCAATCATAGGATCAGGGCCTGCCGGCCTTACCTGTGCGTATTTTCTTGCCATTGAAGGATATGAGGTAACAGTCTTTGAAAAACTGCCTGTGCTGGGCGGAATGCTGACCGTGGGAATTCCTTCTTATCGCCTTCCAAGGGAAATCATTTCAGCAGAAATCAAGACCATAGAAGATCTGGGCGTCGAATTTAAAACAGGTGTCGAGATCGGAAAAGATATTACCATAGACGGGCTTCGCAAAGATGGTTTCAAGGCTTTTTTCGTAGGTATTGGTTCGCACAAAAGCAGAAATCTTGGAGTCAAAGGTGAAGAAGCCGAAGGCGTTTATCCGGGCATAGATTTCTTGAGGGAAGTCAATCTTGGAAATAAGGTTGCTTTAGGAGACAGAGTCGCTGTTATCGGAGGCGGCAATGTGGCTATGGATTCGGTCAGAACAGCGCTCAGGACAGGATCTTCCAGCCCTTTTGTCATTTACCGCAGAAGTCATGAAGAAATGCCTGCAAACGAAGTTGAGATCGAAGAATGCCGTGAAGAAGGCATTGAAATCATGACTCTTACCAATCCTGTACGTATTATTTCCGAATCAGGTAAGGTCACTGCCATCGAATGCATAAAAATGGAACTTGGCGAACCTGATGACAGCGGGAGAAGACGTCCTGTACCCATAAAAGGCTCTGAATTTACGATAGAAGTGGATGCTGTCATACCTGCCATCGGCCAGGACTCGGACTGGACATGTCTGACTGAAGAATGCAGATGTACCCTCAACAGATGGGGAACAATGGAGGCAGATCCGGTCACATATCAGACCAGTGATCCTGATATATTTGCAGGTGGAGATTCAGTTACCGGCCCTGCCACGGTGGTGGAAGCTATCGGCGCTGGTCAGGAAGCTGCTGTTTCTATTGACAGGTTCATTCAAGGCGAAGACCTTGCTCAAGGAAGAGAAAAAGACTGGACAGGTGTTACCGACGTTCCCGTCGCAGGAGTTGAGCGTAAGACAAAAGAAAAAATGCCTGCTCTTTTACCTGAAAAGAGGATGGACAATTTTGAGGAAGTCCAGCTTGGTTTCGATGATGAGCAGTCAGGCAGGGAAGCTGACAGATGTCTTGAGTGCGCTGTCTGCTGCGAATGTTATCAATGTGTGGATTCATGTCTTGCCAATGCAATAGATCATGAGGAAAAAGCTGTTGAAAGATCGGTAGAAGTCGGAAGCGTGGTACTCTGTCCTGGAAGCAGGCCGTTTGATCCTTCGAGCCTGGAAATGTTCTACCATTATAACAGCGGCCCCAACGTCATGACGAGCCTGGAATTCGAAAGGGTTTTGAGCGCGTCAGGTCCTACAATGGGACACCTTGTCCGTCCTTCCGATGAAAAAGAGCCGAAGAAAATTGCATGGCTCCAGTGCGTAGGATCAAGGGACACCAACAAATGCAATAACGGATATTGCTCTTCTGTCTGCTGTATGTACGCCATAAAAGATGCCATGATCGCCAAAGAACATTCGGCAGGTGATCTTGAATGCACCATATTCAATATGGATGTCAGGACATTCGGCAAGGATTATGAAAAATACTACAACAGAGCAAAGGACAAGGATGGTGTCCGTTTTGTCAAGGCCCGTGTGCATACCATTGATGAAGTTCGGGAAACCAACGACTTGCAGATACGGTATGCGGATGATGCCGGAGTTATGAAACAGGAACAATTCGATATCGTGGTTCTTTCCGTAGGTCTTCAGATTACAGAATCCACAGTCGAGCTTGCCGCAAGACTCGATATCGAGCTGGACAAATACAATTTTGCCGTGACAGATACTTTTGCACCTGTCGAAACCTCACGCAAGGGAGTTTATGCCTGTGGTGTATTCCAGGGGCCAAAAGATATTCCGAGTTCTGTAACAGAGGCCAGTGCTGCGGCTTGTGTTGCTGGAAAAAATCTTGCTTCTGCTCGCAACAGTCTTACTAAAAGCGTGGAGGTTCCTGAAGAAATTGATGTTATAAACCAGGAGCCGAGAGTCGGTGTTTTTATCTGCAATTGCGGTATCAATATCGCAGGTGTCGTTGATGTGGGAAGTGCTGAAGAATACGCAAAAACTCTGCCCAATGTAGTTTTTGCAACTCAGAATCTTTTCACCTGCTCCCAGGATTCACAGGAGCGGATGAAAGAAATCATAAAAGAAGAAAATCTAAACCGGATCGTTGTTGCCGCATGTACTCCCAAGACCCATGAGGGTATTTTCATGGATACTCTGGAAGCCTGTGGTCTCAACAAATATCTCTTTGAAATGGCCAATATCAGAAATCAGGATTCATGGGTACATTCCGATGAACCTGAAAAAGCCTCGGGAAAGGCTGAAAACCTGATTCGGATGGCGGTTTCGAGGGCAGTAACTTTAAATCCTCTGCATGAAAAGAAGATTCCGGTCATCCCCAAAGCTCTTGTCATCGGCGGCGGAGTTGCCGGCATGAACGCTGCTCTGGGTATAGCAGACCAGGGGTTTGATGTCTTTCTTATTGAAAAGGATGCTGGACTTGGCGGCATGGCAAACCGGTTATCTGTGACAATTGATGGAACGGATATTCGCACTAACATGGATCAACTTGTCAAGTCTGTTAAAAGCCATGAGAAAATTCAGGTTCTGACACAATCTCTTATTGTGGGTTTTTCCGGTTTTAAGGGCAACTTTACTACAGAGATTCTGGTCGGCCCTGGTATGTATGAAAGAAAGATTGATCACGGCGTTGTCATTCTTGCCACTGGTGCAAATGAATATGAGCCTTCCGAATATCTCTATGGAGACGACAGACGGGTTATGACCCAGGTTGAGCTTACGGACCGGTTGAATGAAAAAGGTGCTGATAAACTTGAACAGGTTGTCATGATTCAGTGCGTGGGATCAAGAAACGAAAACAATCCCAATTGTTCCAGGATCTGCTGCCAGGCGGCTGTTAAAAATGCCCTTCATATCAAGGAAGAAAATCCCGACACCCAGGTGTTTATACTTTACAGAGATATCAGGATGTACGGCCTTCTGGAAGATTATTATAAGGAAGCCAGGGAAAAGGGAGTTCTTTTTTTCCGCTATGATCCAGATGATCCTCCCAAGGTCGAAGCAGCAGAAAACGGAGAACTCAACATTATTTTCAAGGATCATGTTCTGGGTCAGTATCTGAGTGTCGATACCGATATTCTCGCATTGAGTGCGGGCATGGTTGCCGAAGATACGGAAGAACTTGCGTCCATTGTGAAACTTGCCCGAAATGCAGAAGGCCATTTCATGGAAGCCCATGTCAAGCTGCGACCGGTAGATATGGCTACAGATGGAATATTTGTCTGCGGCACGGCTCACAGCCCGCAATTGCTTTCAGAATCGATTGCCCAGGCCCAGGCTGCGGCATCCAGAGCCACGACCTTTCTTTCACAGACGGAACTCACTCTGTCGGCAGTTACCGCTGAAGTCAAAGGAGACCTTTGTGCTGCCTGTCTTGTATGTGTCAGGTCCTGTCCTTACAATGTTCCGAAAATAAACGAAAAGGGCGAGAGCGAAATAGATGTGGCACTGTGTCACGGGTGCGGGGTCTGCGCTGCTGAATGTCCGGCCAAGGCTATCGAATTGAACTGGTATGAGGACGATCAGATACTGAGCAAGGTCGAAGCTTTGCTTGAAGGTGTTCTTTAAACAGGGAGTTTTATTATTATGACTGAAAATTTCGAGCCGATCATTGTAGCTTTTTGCTGCAATTTCTGAGGCTATACAGCAGCGGACCTGGCAGGTTCGATGAGATTGCAATACCCGACGAATATTCAAATCATCCGGGTTCCATGCACCGGAAAAATTGATGTCATTCATGTCCTGCGGGCATTTGAAAAAGGTGCTGACGGTGTTTACGCTGTCGGATGTATGGAAGGGGACTGCCACTTCAACAGCGGAAATTTCAGGGCCAGGAAAAGGATTGCCCAGGCAAAAAAGATACTCGATACCATAGGAATCGGCGGGGAAAGGGCGCAGATGTACAATCTTTCTTCGAGTGAAGGGCCGCTTTTTGCACAGATTGCAAGCGAAATGGATGAAAAAATCCGAAAAATGGGGCCAAATCCCATAAAGCTGGCAAAGAAGAAAGCGGCATAAGGGAAGCCAATTTTTGCTTGCAGTCAATTTTTGCTTGCAGCCAATTTTTGCTTGCAGCCAATAACAGATTCAACTTTCGAAAAGAGAGGTTTATATGATTGTCGCAGATAAGAAGCCGATCGAAGAGATCATAGAAGAGATCAAGGACAAGAGGAAACTGCTTGTCTTAGGGTGCAACGAGTGCGTTACGGTCTGCGAAGCAGGAGGAAAAAAAGAGGTTGGTATTCTGGCATCTGCACTCAGGATGTATTTTCTCAAAGAAGGAGCTGAAGTCAAGATAGATGAAAGGACTTTACAGCGCCAGTGCGACCTGGAATATCTGGAGGAAATACGCGATGTGGCGGATCAGTACGATGCCATAGTTTCTCTTGCCTGCGGGGTGGGGGTTCAGTTCACTGCAGAAAGATATCTTTCCACACCGGTTTATCCGGGTGTCAATACATGTTTTCTGGGGGCTAACGAAGATCGAGGTCTCTGGACGGAGAGATGTCAGGCATGTGGTGCATGCATCCTTGCCCGCACTGGAGGAATCTGTCCTGTCTCAAGATGTGCTAAACGTGTTTTAAACGGCCCATGCGGCGGTTCTACATCAGGGAAATGTGAGATCAGCAAAGATACCATATGTGCCTGGCAGTTGATAATAGAGCGCCTCAAGGCTCTTGATAAGCTCGACGAATATGAAATACTCAGCCCCATAAAAGACTGGTCTACAGACAGGGCCGGGGGACCTCGAAAAGTTGAAAGGGAGGATGTACAGCAATGAAAGTGAAAACACCCAGCAAGCTTGAAAAGGTATTGGCAGCGGGGCACTTTGCCGTAACCTCCGAGTGCGGCCCCCCGCGAGGAAGCGACCCGGAAGTCGTTATAGAAAAGGCAAATCTGATCAAGGATCATGTGGATGTGGTAAATATCACAGATAACCAGACATCGGTGACACGCATGTGCAGTCTGGCCGCATGTATCCGCCTTAAACTCATGGGAGTGGAACCGGTATTGCAGATGGTAACCCGTGATCGAAACAGAATAGCTCTGCAAAGCGATATTCTTGGAGCAGCGTCTTTCGATATCAACAATATCCTCTGTCTTTCAGGGGATCACCAGAGTTTCGGAGACTGCGCCCAGGGACAGAATGTTCACGATATCGATTCCATGCAGTTGATCCAGACGGTAAGACATATGAGAGATGAGGGGAAATTTCTGGGAGGCGACGATATCAAGCGTCCTCCTGAAATGTTCGTGGGAGCTGCTGCAAATCCATTCGCAGATCCTTTTGAAATAAGGGTTCCCCGCCTTGCCAAAAAGATAGCGGCAGGAGTTGAATTCATACAGACTCAGTGCATATATAATCTGGATAAATTCGAAGAATGGATGAAACTTGTCAGGGAACGGGGACTGCATGAAAAGGTTTATATACTGGCAGGCATGACACCGATGAAAAGTGCGGGCATGGCCCGATATATGAAAAATCGGGTTCCGGGCATGGATGTCCCGGAAGAGCTGGTCAAACGGCTGGCAGGTGTTCCCAAAAAAGAACAGGCACAGGAAGGTATCAATATCTGTATTGAATCGATCCAGCGCCTGAAAGAAGTGGAAGGTGTACGCGGCTTTCATGTTATGGCCATCGAATGGGAAGAAAAAGTCCCTGAAATAGTTGAGAGTACTGGCCTTTATCCTAGGCCGGAAGTCGATTGATTTCAGGTTGTTGCATTTTTGTTTATGATCGGAACAACAGGATTGATCCGGACAGAGCATGAACAGACGAATGTCAATTGTTATTTTATTTACATAATTAAGGAGGTATTGAGATGAGCGAGAAAAAAAGAATATTAGTTGTTGATGATGAGCCTGATTTCGCTTCTCTTGTTCAGGGAAATCTGGAAAAAGAAGGTTTTGAAGTGGATGTGGCCTATAATGGAAATGAAGGTATTGAAAAAGTGAAGGCAAATCCTCCTGACGCAATAGTTCTGGATGTAATGATGCCTGAAAAAGACGGCTACGAAGTCTGTAAGGAACTCAAGGCCGACAGCAATTTTTCCGACATTCCGATTGTTTTGCTGACCGCGGTGGCATCTCATGTGACATCCACACGTTATTCCCATGCCGATGGAATGAGTACTGAGGCTGATGATTACCTGGCAAAGCCGGCATCTGCTGATGATATCACCGAGAGTATCAAGGGACTTCTGGGTATGTAAAAGTTTTTTTTGGGAACTGAATATCCTCGTTCTCAGGCTCTGTCTGGGAACGAGCGGCGCATTGGGAATTATATAAAATGCAGGTATATTGTATCTTAGGGGATGAACGAGCATTACGTTCGAAATCATCTGCCATGTTTTCCGCGATTCTTACTAAAATGGGGATGAATGGAGCATATGTGCCGTTCAAGGTTTTGCCCGAAAATCTCGGTAAGGCAATGCAGAGCTTGGAGATATTGAATATCGCTGGCGCAAATGTAACAGTTCCCTACAAGGAAGCTGTACTTCCTTATATGGACGTATTGTCCGAAGGCGCTAATATAATCGGAGCGGTAAACACCGTTGTCTGCACCGATGACGGATTGAAAGGGTATAACACAAACGCCATAGGTGTTATGGATGCTTTGAGCAGCGTGGATTTCGATGTCTCAGACAAATCAGCTCTTGTATTCGGAACCGGCGGAGTCAGCAAAGCGGTTGTCTTTATCCTGAACTGGCTTCGGGCAAAAACGATAATTGTTGCAGGCAGAAATTTTGAAAAAGCGGAACAGATTGTAAAGCGTTTCAGCGGAGAAGCAAAACCTCTTGATTCGATTGCCGATCATCCGATGCCAGTGGATGTAGTTTTCAATACCACATCCGTTTCCAGTAAAAGCGAATCGTCAAATATGGACGGCATATTGAAAAAACTCGATTTGCCCGGGTGTCAACTTGTTTTCGATCTTAATTATGGACGCAGTCAAAATTTCTGGGAAGAGATGGCGCAAAAAAAAGAAATTCGGTTTATGGACGGTCTTCCCGCGCTTGCTTACCAGGCAAGACGTACTTTTGCTTTATGGACAAGAGCGCAGGTTCCGCCTGAAGAATTTTTGAATGCCCTCAATGAAAATAATCTGTGAGAATAAAATGAAATAGAAAAATGGCGGGGACGGAACCCCGCCCTACCATATCTGGTATTTTATTTATTGGGAAATCCTTATAAAGATTTTGTCGGAAGCAGAACGGTAAAAGCCGTGCCTTTGCCATATTCGCTTGATACATCAATAAAGCCATCGAAGGAATCCACAAGTCCTTTTACTATGGGAAGACCTAAGCCCGTACCAGTGATGAATCTTGTTTTATCATCCTTTACTCTGTAAAATCTCTCAAAAATGTTATCCAGATGTTTTGCTTCTATCCCGAATCCGTTATCCGCAACTACAACTCGGATGTTGATTCCTGCCATATCTGCTTTTACACTTATTTCACCACCTTCCGGGGTGTAAATGAGTGCATTCGTAACGAGGTTTCCGAAAATGCTCTCAAGTGCCATTGGATCTGCTGTAAATGGAGGAAGTGGATTTTCGGGAAGTTCGAGAGTAAGGGATTGATCTTTTTCTTTTGCCCGTGTACCCAGAAAATCGACGATGTTCTGCAATAATTCGTCTACTTTGATGGGTTCAGGTTCATGGAATTCGAGTCCTTCTTCGATTCGTGAAAGGTCGAGCAGGTCGCCGATAAGTGAGATCAGCCCCTTTGTCTTTTCCTTTGCCCGTGACAGGATATGCTGATCCTGATCGGACATTTCTCCGACCATTTCACGGATAACCAGTGCCAGTTGTTCATGGATGGTTGAAAGCGGAGAGCGAAGTTCGTGGGAGACCTTTGCCACAAATTCGGATTTCATCTGATCCATGATTTTCATTGGAGAAATATCTGTTATGTTCATCACTGCACCCAGGCACTCATTTCTTTCACCAAGAACCGGCTGACCTTTGGCAAGCAGATATTTATCCTGTGTCAATGAGAATTCATAATCGGAGATATCTTCGAAATCTACATGTCTTCCACTTGAAATTTCTCTTACGAGATCGCAGAAACCTGTATCCGACACATAGTCTTCTATCCGATTTCCCGGCTTTTGATCCAGGGAAAGACCTATGAGTCTCATAAAAGAAGGATTCATGAGTACTACTTGCCCCCTGGTATTGGTTACGACAACGCCGATGGGAAGGGATTTGATGATGGTATATGTTCTATTTTTTTCCGTATCCAGATCGTTTAAAGTTCGCCTTTTTTCCTCCTGAAGCCTTTCTGTTTCCCAGGTAAGCCTCAGTTTTTCCCATGCCCGGTTTACCACAATACGCAGTTGATCAGGTTCGAATGGTTTTGGAATGAAATCGTATGCCCCGTCTTTCATTGCCTTGATCGCTGTCTCTACGGTGGCAAAACCCGTTATGATGATAACCAGAATCGAAGGATCGATTTCGCGTACATGTCCAAAAACTTCCATTCCGTCCATTCCCGGCATTTTGAGATCAAGAAAAAGAATTGATATTTTTTCTTTTTTGATTATTTCAAGGGCATCTTCCCCGCGAGAAGCTGTCAGAACCGGCAAGCCGATTTTTTTCAGGATTCTTGCAGAGCCTTCACGAATATCCTGTTCATCATCGACAACCAGAATTGTCGGAGTATCATCAAGCCTGTTTTCCACTTTCGTCCCCTCCGTCTTTATCGTCTGCCAACGGCAGTTCAATGGTGAATTTTACACCTCTTTCAGGTAGATTTTCAGCTTTTACAGAACCTCCGTGGTTTTCCACGATTCCGTAAACCATGCTCAATCCCAGGCCGGTTCCTTCTCCTTGTTCTTTTGTCGTGAAGAAAGGCTCGAAAATATTTTTCAGAATATCATCGGGTATGCCCGGTCCGGTATCTGATATTTCAACTACAACCCGTTTTTCACTCTGAGAAAGATTTTCGCGTTGTGAAAGCCAGGTGTTAACTGTCAACCGTCCTTTTCCCTTCATAGCCTGGGCAGCATTTAAGATTATGTTCATGAACATGTGATTGATCTGCTGGATATCGGCGTTTGCAGGCGGAAGAGTCGGAGACAGGTTTCTGGTTATTTCAATATTATGAAAAAGGGTCTGGTTCTGAAGCAGGAAAAGGGTGCGTGAAAGTGCAGTATTAATGTTCTGGGGCTGCATCAGATGATGAGTCTGCCTGCTGAATTCGAGAAGTTCTTTTACTGTGTCCCGGCATCTTTGAGCGTCTTTGAGAATGCGGTTCAAATCATCACGAACATCAGGTTCGAGTTCGTAATCTTCAAGAATAAGATTGGTGAAAAGAGTTATCCCGCCCAGAGGGTTGTTCAACTGGTGAGCCACGCCTGCCGCAAGTTTGCCGAGAGAAGCCATTTTTTCCGATTGAAGCAGCTGCATCTGAGCATTTTCCAGCTCTTTCTTTATACGGATATCCTCGCGCATATCGTGGAAAAATCCTACGGTTGCAGCTTCCTTTTCATCCTCATATACTATCGCCGCATGAAGTTTGATGGGAATGGATTCGCCGTTATTGTTCAATATCTCAATCTGGCATGATTTCAGCTTTCCCTTTCCTCCATATTCATCGCTGCGAAGCCTGGTCATTACTTCATTGGCTCCGTCTCTCGAATAGAGTGTCCTGATGTCAATTTTGCCTATGGTTTCATCAACCGTGTATCCGGTAATCTGTGCGGCAGCGTCATTAAAGACAATTATATTGCCTTTCATATCCGATGCAATCACGGCATCGACCGAACTCAGGATAAGATTCCTTAAAAATTCGTTTGTTCTGTGGAGTCTGCCTTCAAGGATATCAAGATCTAGAAGATCGTAATCCATTATCGCAAGGGCTTCGATCTCGTTACCTGAAAAAATCGGATATGAAAAGAGGCATGGCAGGTCTTGCGAGCTGCGTGAAGCATAATCCCCATGACGCAGAGCCGGTTTACCGGTCTCAAGAACCTGTCTTGTCGGGCAATTTTTACAAGGCTCAGTCAGTCCGAAGAAAACTTCATAGCATCGTTTGCCGACAATATCGAGATTCTTATTTCCTATGGAAATGCCTCTTGCCGTCAGCACAGTGAAGTCCGGGGAGACAACTATGATTTTTTTGGGAAAAGCACTAAATGCTTTATCAAGATATTCATTCTCAGTTTTCATATTTTTAAGCATCCGTTTGATATGTCAATCGTTTGTATGAATCTGAGTAACAGGTATCTTAACCAGATTCTTGACAGATTTTTGTCAGAAACAATCTAACAGCTTGATTTTAT
>JAUCGE010000110.1 GCA_030377965.1 Desulfobacterales bacterium HSG16 | reverse complement strand
AAGCATTTATATTTTCATAAAAAATTTTCGAGTTTTTGTGGCATTATAGCATGGCAGATTAGTTTTCGCAATTGGTATTATAAAACAGGAAAACAAAATCTTCATGACTGGAAGTCTGTTCATGAAGGCCTGACCAACAAATCTGGAGTCTGAATAAAACAAAGGTAAGTACCTATCCAATAAATTATTGACATTTTATTAAGAGGGAATAGATCGTTGTCAAAAAGCTGGTTCATCGGAAAGAGTTAAAAAATATATGGTCAGGTACTTAACACTGGTGTCAGGATCAATGAACTTGATAACAAAATTACAGGGAACAGTGGTATAAATACGGTTATTTTTACAGGCGATCTGAGTGAATACAGTATTGTAACTGAGTTGGAATTAACAACTGTTACAGATAACCTTTCTGACAGAGATGGCAGCAACCGGCTTGATAAGATCGAAAAACTGCAATTTGCAGATCAAATCATTGAATTATAATTTCGTAGGTTGGGTAAAAATAACAGCGCCAGGCGGTCAGATAACTGGTGGGCAACGCTTCGATGTTGCCCACTGCGAAAAAATGTCATAGAATTTTACAGGTACTTAACCCACAATGGTTGAACTGACTATTTCATATCGAGCTGTTCTTTTACCGTTTCTTCATTCAGACATGGACCTGCAATGGTTTCTCGGATGAGCCTTATAAAACCGCGTACTCCAAATCCTTTTACCTTATAAATAGCATTTCACTGCTGATATTCAATACACCTGCCATCGGTGTCACATCGGGTTATTGATAAGCCTGCCCTCAAGTTTGATCATTTTTTGAATACATTGTCACCGTTCAACTGTCATGGGCGGTCTTTGTCTGAAAAACATTAAGGATAAAATACAAAATTACATGTAAAAATAAGTTTCACCAGGACTGCACCGAATTTTGGTTCGTATTAGATAACTTCGGAGATTTCTGGTTCAAAGGGCTTGCAGATGATCGCACCTTTTTCAGGCAACATACCGATGGAGCTTAGAAAACATAGACATCCCCCTTTCCAGGAAAGGTGGCTTATCCATAAATAATTCCAGCGTTCCCACGAATAGCGTGGGAACGAGAAAACAAGTGATAATCCATTGACGTTTGATATGTGACAGTCTATATTCCATTGCCGGAAACAAAAATCGGTATTGTATCTGTGACGGACATCAATCTATGATTGAGTCCTTTGTAATGAAAGTATGAAGTAAAATGCCATGAAAGGAGGTAGACTAAACAGGCACGACAGTGGACGAACAAGGATTTCAACATTTTTCCAAATTTTTTCCAAAAGATAGCTAAAAGATAGCTAAAAGGAGTACCCCAGATGAAAAAAAATAGTATGAGAAGCTTTACGGTTTTGACGCTCGTTTTCACTTGTTTCATTTTTTTCAGTGTTGCCCCGTGTCAATCCTTTGCCAAATCCGTTACGCTTACGTATAGTAATTTTTTTCCACCCACTCATATTCAAAGCAAACTGGCTGAAAGCTGGTGCAAGGAAGTTGAAAAACGTACCGAAGGCCGTATCAAAGTTCAGTATTATGCCGGGCAGACATTGACAAAAGCCAAACAGACCTATGACAGTGTGGTCGATGGCATTGCTGATATCGGTTATTCTGCACTGGCGTATACCCGCGGGAGATTTCCAGTTATGTCTTTCATTGACCTGCCTTTTGGTTATCCTTCTGGAACGGCAGCTACAATGATCGCTAATGAACTCTATAAAAAATTTACTCCCAAAGAATTCAAAGAAACCCAGGTCATGTACATTCATGGTCATGGGCCTGGATTTATTCACGTCAAGGGTAAAGAAGTGAAAAAACTGGAAGATCTCAAAGGACTTAAGATAAGATCCACCGGAACCAGTGCAGAAGTTGTCAAGGCACTTGGAGCAACCCCAGTACCCATGCCCATGCCGGAATGTTATCAGAGTCTTCAAAAAGGTGTTGTAGATGGAAGCGCCTATCCGCTCGAAGCCAATAAAGGCTGGAAGCTGGGTGAAGTCACCGATTATGCAGTCTGTGCGTATTCTGCTGCTTACACTACTTCTTTCTTCATTGTAATGAATAAGGATAAATGGAACTCTCTGGGTAGCAAAGATCAAAAAATCATCGAAGCTATCAACGTCGAATGGGCAATAAAACATGGTGAAGCGTGGGATAGCAGCGATATGGAAGGAATTAGATTTTTCATGAAGCAGGGAAATACCATGATCGGCCTGGATGACAAGGAAAGCGAAAGATGGAAAAAAGCTGTTGATCCTCTGATTGACAATTATCAAAAAAAGCTGGACAAGAAAAAGCTCAATGGCGGGGAAGTCATCAAATTTATCCGTGAATCATTGAAAAAGTTTTAATACGTATCAATCAATAACATTGAAGGTCGGGATCGGGAATCATGAATACCGATCCCGCCTTGATGTGAATAAAAACAGGTCATGTGAATAAAAACGGGAAATCAATTTATGAACCACATATTGGAATACTGGACGTTTGTTCCAACCAAGATGAAAATCCTCGGTATTATTGGTATTGTCGTTATATACTATATATATAAATATCAGGAGTTAATTTCGGACAAGATGAAAATTATCGGTGCGGCCAGCCTTTTCAGCATGGCGGCGCTGATCTGTGTTGATGTTGTTGCTCGTTATTTCAAGCACCCTATATTCGGTTCGGTGGAAATAGTCAGCTTCATGGGGGTATTAGTTGTTGCTATGACGCTCCCGAATACCCATAGCACCAATGGACATATTGGTGTGGAAATCCTTGTTCGCAGGCTGCCCGATAAAGCCATGACGATTATAGATTTCTGTACTGGAATTATCAGCTTGTCCTTTTTTATGATAGTAACCTGGAAGATGTTTGATTATGGCATGAAAATGGAAAGATCAGGAGAAGTCTCCATGAATCTTGAACTTCCCGAGTATCTCCTCATTTTTGTGGTATCTATCTGTTTTATCGTGTTTTCCTGCAACATCTTCAAAGATGTTATAGATAATTTTAAGAAGTTGAGAGAAAAATGAATCCTACACTGATCGGTATTATCGGCATTTTCGTAATGGTCATGATGTTTCTAACAAGGATGCCCGTAGCATATGTAATGTCTGTGATTGGCTTTATTGGATTCAGCAGCATTATTTCCTTACATGGAGCCATGAACCTTCTGGCTCGAAGCTATTACGAAGTTTTCAATTCATACGGGCTTACTACAATTCCTTTGTTTATTTTGATGGGGCAGTTAGCTTTCAACAGTGGAATCAGTCGCAGGTTGTATGATACAGGATATAAATTTTGGGGAAATACAAAGGGCGGGCTTGCCATCGCCACCGTATCTGCCTGCACAGCATTCGGGGCTGTCTGCGGTTCGAGCGCTGCAACTGCTGCGACTATGGCTACGGTCGGACTGCCCGAAATGAGACGATTCAAGTATGCGGACGAACTGGCCGCCGGATCGGTTGCATCGGGCGGCGGTCTGGGAATGATCATGCCTCCCAGCGTGGTGCTGATCATATATGGCATTCTAACAGAACAATCCATTGGAAAATTGTTTGTTGCAGGTATTTTTCCCGCTATTTTAGTGACTATTCTGTTTATCATTGCTATTTCCATCTGGTGTCATTTTTCACCAGATCAGGGACCCAGGGGAGAAGAAGTTTCCTGGCACGAAAAGATTAAATCAATTCGTGAACTGGGCGAAACCATAGCAGTTTTTACATTGGTTATGGGAGGCTTGTTTTTCGGTTGGTTTACACCCACTGAAGCTGCTGCTGTAGGGGTGTTAGGTGTTTTATTGGTTTCCATAATTCGCCGCCGCCTCGGCTGGAAAAATTTTGTGGATGCACTCTATGAATCATTACGTACATCCTGTATGGTAATGATGTTGATTGCGGGAGCTGTAGTGTTCGGAAAATTTCTGGCTGTGACACGGATTCCTTTCGATCTTGCTACGTGGATAGGAGGATTCGACTTACCGCCTGTAATGATTCTCAGTACAGTCATACTGGTCTATTTTCTCGGTGGATGCTTCATGGATTCTTTAGCTCTTGTGATGCTGACTGTTCCCATATTCTTTCCTCTGGCACTTGATCTGGGATACGATCCTATCTGGTTTGGCATCATTATCGTGATGGTGACTGAAATGGGTGTTATTACGCCGCCGGTTGGAATAAATGTATATGTAGTTTTCGGTGTTGCCAAAAATCTTCCCGGAGGAATTGAGCTGGAATCCATCTTCAAGGGTATTTTTCCTTTTATGCTTGCAGTTCTTGTCGGGATCATCATTTTGTTTATTTTTCCGGAAATTATATTGTATCTGCCGAATCTTATGTATTGAGCAATAATACTTGGACTGTACAGAATTTTGGTCTTTATTACGGCGCTGCAAAGGGTGTAGCTCCTACAATTTTCACCCTTTGCAGCAACGCAGAATAAGGATCAGAATACAAGCAGGATGGGTATATAATTTTGAACGTTTGCACGTATTAAAATAGGGAAAATTAAAAGTGTAAAATCAATAAGTCATATTGATTTGTATAGGAGCTGAGTAAAGCTTTGAAAGAGCAAAAAAATCTCACGATCGCCGCTTATGATACCATAAAAATGATGATGATCAATTATGATATCATCCCGGGCCAAAGACTGGTATTTGTGGATCTGGCCAAACAACTGGGGGTCAGCCGTACCCCCATAAACAATGCATTGAGCATCCTGGCCAAAGAAGGGTATCTCGATTTCGTACCGAACCAGGGATATTCGGTTCATCGTCTTACCATGTCTGAATTCAAATTTTTATATGAATTCAGGGAGATTCTGGAATTAGGCTCAATCGGAAAAGCGATTCGCCAGATTACTGAAGAAAAATTCAAAAAAGTCGAAGAAAGGATGAATGAGTATAAAGAATCAATTACCGACAGAACCCATCGCAAACTTTTCATTCTGGACACCGATTTTCATGCTGGAATCATCGAAATGGCTGGAAATCCGATTCTGGTTGAACGCTATCGGGATATCTGCCAGAAGATATTCTTGAGATTTCGCATTGAACACTTGCCGGTCGAGCGTATTAATGAAATCATAATTCAGCACCAGAGTCTGTTGGAAGCTCTGTTATTCAAGGATGTAACTCATGCCAAGGAATTGATCAAAAAACATAACCGGTACGCTATGAACAATCTGATTGCCCATATTTTCAGTGATGAAGAAAAACAGAAAGGGCTTTTAAGATAGTCTTCAAAAAATAATATTGACACATGCTGATTGCATGTAATAAAGTATGTAAAATGAGCGCATTACAGGAAACAATTGATTTGGAAGCGATCAAGGCAGTACAAAGAAGGCAGTACAAAGCAAGTTTTTCCCTTGTCCTTTTGGTAAGTGAAAATGAAATGTGTTTTATATCACTCGACTATCAAGTTTTTTTATGTTGACTGAATTTATTGGAAATTTTCACATCAGGGATTTCAGATGCCTATCAATAAATTCAATGTCTTATAGCTGATGCCAATATTTTATATTTTCAAGACTGGCAAAAATAAAATTTTTGTCAAGATTTTAAGTGTTTGAAAATACACTGCTATTTTGTCAAGTTTTAAAAACTTGATAGTCGAGTATCAGGTATGGAGAATATGTGAATGATACGATATCTGCCCTTCGGACTGGAAGAGGCTCTGGCACTGGTTCATGAACGAATTGCCCCCCTGGCATCGGAGACAATCGGCCTGCATAACTGCGTGGACAGGGTAGTTTCCGAAGATTTATATTCAAAAGTTGATTCCCCGTCAGTTGATGCTTCTTTAAAAGACGGCTATGCTGTAATCTCCGGAGATGTCGAGACTGCAACATATGATCGGTCAGTAAGATTAAAGCTTACAGGATGTGTTGCCGCTGGCGGTGAAGAAAAGCTTGAGGTTTTGCCAGGTTCCACGGTTCAAGTGTTGACCGGCGCTAAAATTCCCTCGTTTGCTGAAGCAGTGGTGTCGGAAGAATTCACCAGAATTGATGGAAATGAGATCATTTTTCATAATTTTGCCGAACCTGGGCGTAATGTTCTGCCAAAAGGATCGGATGTGGCCTGTGGTAAAATGATAGTAAAAAAAGGCAGTCTGCTTTCACCTGGCATGGTGGGAATGCTGGCAGCAGCAGGATTCAGCGAAATACCATGTTTTCGTATGCCGAAAGTCGCAATTCTTGCTACTGGCGATGAGGTGGTTGCCCCAGGTATGCCATTACCCGAAGGCAAGTTGTACGCCAGCAATATCACAACTCTGGGGAGCTGGTGCCACAGATACGGAATGGATGCCGGCCTGCACTTTGTAAAAGACGATGCTGAAAAAATGCGGGATGCCATTTACACGATAATAAAAGATGCGGACGCGCTGATCACCAGCGGTGGAGCCTGGACAGGAGATCGAGATCTGGTAGCCAGAAGCCTTGAAGCCCTTGGTTGGGAGCAGATGTTCCATAGGATTCGGATAGGTCCTGGCAAAGCGGTTGGATTCGGACTGCTGAAAGACAAAGCGGTTTTCATTCTTCCCGGAGGCCCTCCCTCCAATCTCATGGGTTTTTTACAGATAGCACTTCCCGGATTGTTAAAGCTGGCTGGCCGTAAAAATCTCGGTTTACCTGTCGCCACTGTTCGGCTCGGTTCGGAATTGACCGGAAAACACAGCGACTGGACTCAGTTTATTTTCGGTACGCTGGAAAGAAAATCGGATCTGCCTGTTTTCCACCCACTCAAAGATAAGAGTCGTCTAAGATCTATGGCTGAGGCACAGGCAGTTATTTCCATTCCCGAAGGTCAGACGGTTATCCCCGTTAATGCCTTTACTCCAGCTCAGTTGCTGGAATAAAGGTGGCAGAAGGAGTCGATGACATGCAGTACCCACTACCCGAAAGCATAGGCAATCCCGACCTCCTGGTGGGCAGAGAACAGGAATTCGGCCTTTTCGACAGATGGATTGGCATGATACCTGAATTTTGCAAGGAAAAAGATATTGCGACAGCTTGTGAAATCAGGGTTTTTTGACTATGATCTGCCTCATAAATACCTTAGAAAAAATTTGTTCATTTCTACGCTCCATGTGGGAATGGCTCCTGGACGCTCTGCGTATTAGTTTTTTTTATGTGTGCATGACAGCAATAGCACCAATTGTCATTCTGCCGCTTTTGTGGGGATGCTGGATTTTGGCATATACCCAGTCCCCGACTGAGCTTTACGGCAATACTAAGAATTTCAGGAAGGATATCACGCCTGTCTGCACCTATGACATTGTCAATGTCTATTTCCATGATCCCGGCGCTTTTACTCAGGGGCTGGTATTTGATAAAGGATTTTTATACGAAGGCACAGGGCTTTATGGGCGTTCTGAGTTACGCAGGACAGAATTGGAAACCGGAAAAATTCTACAGAAAATCAAGCTGTCGAATCAGTTATTTGGTGAAGGGGTTACAGTCTTAGGAAATACTGTCATTCAACTGACATGGAAGTCACATACCGGTTTTGTGTATGATAAGAACTCTTTTGAGCGTATCCAGGCATTTCGATACCCCACAGAGGGCTGGGGGCTTACCCATGACGGCACTAATCTTATCATGAGCGACGGCACTTCAATCCTGTATTTTTTAAAACCCTTAACGTTTCAAGAAACCGGGCGTATTGAAGTGTTTGATCATCGGGGACCTGTGACCCAGCTAAACGAACTTGAATATATCAAGGGAGAAATTTATGCTAATGTCTGGAATACAGATTATATTGTTCGAATAAATCCTCAAACTGGCAGAGTGATTGCCCGGATCGATATGGCAGGACTTCTTGGTTCCAAAGATAGCGGACTTCCTGTGGACGTACTCAACGGAATAGCGTATGACGAATACAGAGATCGTATATTTGTGACCGGCAAGCTTTGGCCAAAATTGTTCGAGATTGCAGTTAAAGATGAAAAGTGATTGGAACCTGGGCAATATTTTTCCCATGTCTGTCAGTATGAATCACATCTTTTTGTCAAACATATTGACGATTCCGGCAACGAGCTTGTAGCAATAAGATCCAAATGGTTCGCTTATGCAGATACACAGATATACATCTTTCTTATAGATAGTATATTGCCCGCAACCTGCTTTCAAATATACGTTTTCGACCACAGAGTCGGTGACATGAAGCCAGTAGATAATGTTATTGTAACAAAACAGGGCCCGGACTTTTTTGTTACCAGATTCCTCATTGACACAAATATGGAGATCATCGGGCTTGACGAATAAAAGGGAGGACGACAAGCTGTTTTCAGCTATTTCCTGTGGTATTATGTTATTCAGTCCATTTTTGCTGTGATACCCGTTGACCCATAGCGTCTCTGTGTTATCGCATAACAGGGGAAGGGCTGAAACAGGCAGACTGTCGGTTTTGATCCAGGGCCTGCTTTCATCTATTAGATGGTTTTCAGCCTGGTATAAATGGGGAAGCGGTTCTTTAAACGAAACATTTAGAATATCGAGCAGACACGGGATACTGTCGTTTTGGAACATTACATCACTGGCTTTCAATGCCCTGGTTTCACGACAGGATACCGGCCTGATCCATGATCCTATGATCTGGCCTGTCAAAATCTCTTTACCTGCCACATAATACTTCGAATGTTTACTGGTATTGGCAAGACAGATGATCTGTTTTATAAAAAAGTTCTCTGGAGTCATTCCTTTTTTTACCATTGAAAGGGTAGATAGAGCGGTTTGCGAAAGATAGCAGTTCGAATCAAAATTTTCTTCTTCTTTTTCTTCTTCTTTTTTTTCTTCATGGACTGGGATTTTTTCTTTCATCCCGTGAATCTGAATATGTTCTTGTATCAACTCAAGGATTTTTTCGCCGAACAATTCTAGCTTTTTTTCTCCTATTCCGTGAATATTTCCTGTTTCCCCAAGAGTTTGAGGCATATCATGTACGAGTTCTTTCAAAGTTTTGTCATGAAAAATGGCATAAGGCGGAACATTTCTCCGGTTTGCCGTTTCACTTCGAAAAGTCCGAAATTTTTCAAAAAGTTCTATGTCCGCCGGATCAGTGAGTTCAATATCTTTTTTGACGAGAGGCGGCGTTATCTGCTCTTCTTCGGAAACAGGCGAATCCTTGATAAATAAAACTTTTTGTTTTCCTTTCAATACCGGCCAACTTGTATCAGACAGTTTAAAACCTCCTTTACTGTCAAGATCCACATGAAGAAAGCCCCCGGCTACCAGTTGGCGATAGACGGATTTCCATTCATTTTTTGTAAATTCCTTTCCGATTCCAAAAGTGGAAATTCTGTCATGCCTGAATCTCATTATTCGGTTATCATCTTTTCCCATAAGAACGTCGCTTAAATATACCGCACCGAACATCTGTCCTGTTCGATAAACACAGGACAGGGCCTTTTGTGCAGCAACTGTGCCGTCCCAGGTTTCGACTTTGCCAAGGCAGGTGTCACAATTTCCGCAGGGTTCAGCCAGTTTTTCCCCAAAATAGCCAAGAAGAACCTTTCGTCTGCATGATGCTGCTTCGCAATATCCGAGCATGGATTCCATTTTTCGCCACTGAGTCAACTTAAACTGTTCGTCTCCTTCCGATTCTTCCATCATACGACGCTGTGCCACTACATCCGCAAGGTTATAAAGCATCCATGCGTCAGCGTCCTGTCCGTCTCTTCCTGCACGACCGGTTTCCTGATAATATGCCTCAATGCTTTTGGGCATTCCAATATGTATGACAAACCTGACATCCGGTTTGTCAATACCCATGCCAAAGGCTACTGTGGCCACGATGATCACCTTTTCTTCCTGTAAAAACCTGCGTTGATGCATCATTCGTGTATTCTGATCCATTCCTGCGTGATAGGGCAGAGCATTGTATCCGGCAATTGAAAGCCATGTGGCAATGGCCTCGGTATTTTTCCTTGTCCTGCAATAGACAATGCCTGAATCGTTTTTATGATGAGTATGGAGAAAGGCTGCCAACTGTTTTTTCCAGTTCGCCTTGAGCCTTACATGATAACGGATGTTCGGTCTGTCGAAATTCGATGCAAAACCGGCTGCGTTTCCAAGTCTCAGCTTCTCATAGATTTCCTTTCTGGTAATGGAATCTGCTGTTGCGGTCAGTGCTACACGGGGGATGCCGGGAAACAGCTCCATGAAAAGAGATAATTGAAGATATTCGGGACGAAAGTCATGTCCCCATTGAGAAACACAATGAGCTTCATCTATGGCAAAAAGGGATAATCTGGTCTGGCTCAACAGCCTCTGAAAGCTTGTGTTCATGACACGTTCAGGCGCAACATATAAAAGATCTATATGGCCTGACAGCAAACGGTTCTGTACCTGACAGGCTTTTTCCTGAGTCATTGACGAGTTGAGAAAATCAGCCCGGATTCCAAGCTGGCGCAGAGCATCCACCTGATTCTGCATAAGCGCTATTAAAGGCGATATCACGACTCCGACACCATCTCGTATCATGGCGGGAATCTGGTAACAAAGAGATTTTCCACTTCCTGTGGGCATCAGAACAAATACGTCCTGTCCATTGATCAAATTGGAAATGATCTCTTTCTGGTTTTCCCGAAACCTGTCAAAACCGAAAACTCTACGCAGAATATCTTCCGGCAAAGCATTTAGATGGCTGTCATGGGAATGGGTGGCATGATTAAGAATCATCGTATTTTCCATTTTAAAATCCATAATTTATTTGTTTAATCAATAAAAAAAAATGCCTGTTTTCAATGCATTCTGTCCAGCCATCTTTTATCTGAACTCCATGCAATTCCATGTTTTTTAAGATATTGACGGGTGTTTTTAAAAAAGCCGCCTGTCGAAAAAACGAATAAAATAATTTTTCCCGGATTTTCGAGTTTTACAAGTTCTTCTGCTTTTTTACGAAATTCTTCAGCTTCTTTTATTGAAAATTTTGCCTTACGGTTTTTGATTTCACCGATCATCGAGTATTTTTCTGCACTCGCTTCCGCAAAAATATCGATTTGAAATTCAGATGAATGTAATGGCGGCGAGTTGTAAGACCATACAGATTTATATTGCAAAAAATTAAAATCTTCAGGCAGATTTTTCATCATGGATTTAAAAAAATCATTTGCACAAAATGCATCATCTTCAAGATGACGGATGATCATAAATTCAGCAAAAGCTCCTTTATAACGGTTGTATCTGCCTGAAAGTTTTTTATATTTTTCCAGAAGCTCGTCAAACATGGCCTTATATTCATGCAGGACATCTTCCGGCTCAAACTTGTCGATATCATCAGCGTATCTGCTTCTGAAAACTTTATCGAAAATATTGTCTTGAACTCCCCTGTATTGAAACCGGTCTTCTTCGATGATATCGCTTTTTAAAAGAGAGTCCATTTTTTTATCAAGCTTATGATCGGGCATATCCAGCTCAAGGTTTTTTTTCAATTCTGTACGCGAAACGAACCTGTTTTTGTGTTTTGAAAGATATAATACAATATTTTTGGCATATTTGTCATTTATCCGAGGAAAAGCCGAATTAATATACTCAAGCCATGTACCCCGGATAATTCCTTCTCTGTTCAAAGTTTCGAATTCAAGGGTTTTCCTCAAACCTTTTTCGGTTGAAAAATCCTTGCCATGATATTTTGAGCGAAATACAGAACTGATATAAAAAGGATTGCCCTCGGTCAATCGGGCCATTAAGTAAGCTGTTTCTTCCGTGATCGGAACCCCGTCTGTCACAGCATATTTGAATATCATTTCAAGGCATTCATTTTCCGGCATATTCTCCATATAATGATATTGGAATCTTCCGGGAAGCATTGTGATCAGGTCATTCATGAGCCACCCCCACCCAGCTTCCGGAAACCAGAAGCGGCGCATTTTTATATTCTGCTGTTCCAAGGTAACTGCCTGCAAGATTTTCTATACGGGCTGTGCAGGTTTTATTCCTGAAAATAAAACGGTTGATGAACTGAAATTCATCTATCATCTGAACGATCCGTTCATCATGATATTGAGCTATGATTTTTGGAGCATCTCGTGCTATGTCCCACAATAAATCACTTTCTTTGGCTGCGGAATGTCTGGCATCTTTTATCCCATATTTACCACTTATAATGGTTAAACTACTGTAATGATTAAAACCAACCGTTTTTTATTAGACGTAATTTTAGCTTAAACGGAGGCTTTAATCTTTTTTATTACACTTTTGGAAATAAGGCGCT
>JAUCGE010000396.1 GCA_030377965.1 Desulfobacterales bacterium HSG16 | reverse complement strand
CGGTGGTCAAAATCGATTTTAATAGTATAGCGTATGAAAGCCCTGAACTGCTGAAAACGGATCTCAATCTTCATATACGGACACTGGCTGCAGAGCACGGTATAGAAGCGGAGCAAGGTTCCTTGCAGTACCGCTTTTCTACGCTTATTAACGGTCTGGCAAAAAAATATGGCGAAAGCGTGGCCGTTTTGATAGATGAATATGATAAACCCATTATTGAACATCTGGGAAAAGGCGAAGAGGAACTCGATATCGCAAAGAGAAATCGTGATGTCCTGAAATCCCTTTTTGGTGTACTCAAAGACGGTGATGTTTCTGCCGCATTGAAGCTTGTGTTCATTACCGGGGTGTCCAAATTCAGCAGAGTTTCGATTTTTTCAGAACTCAATAATTTGAGCGATCTTACCATGAATCGGCATTATGCGGATATGCTGGGGTATACGCAGAATGAACTGGAAAGCTCATTTTCCGGACATATCCGACAGTTTGCCGAAGAAATGGGGTGGACACCAGCGCAAGTCATTGAACATCTGCAAGTATTTTACAATGGATACCGTTTTTCGGAAAAAAATCTACGTGTGTACAATCCCTTTTCCGTTTTGAATGCGTTGAAAGAAATGACGTTTAAAAATTACTGGTTCGAAACCGGCACACCAACCTTTCTGGTGAATCTTTTAAATGAAAACAACTGGTATCTGCCTGAAATTGAAGCGATATATGCCTCAGAATCAGTGTTCAGTGTCTATGAACTTGAGAACCTGCAACCGGAATCCTTGTTGTTTCAGACCGGATATATCACCATCTGCGATAGCGATGAAGGGCTTTACAGTTTCCGATATCCCAACCAGGAGGTCAAAACCGCCTTTCTGGAAAATTTGTTTCATTCCTATACAAAGGGACTCCGGGATGCCTCCCGGTTTATTCTGCTTCCCAGATATCTCAGGTCGGAAGATCTTGAAGCATTCATCGAAACCATGACAGCCATTTTTGCTTCCATTCCCTATGTACTGGAAAGCAAACGTGATGAATCATATTTCCACACTATTTTTTATCTGATGATCTGTGCGTCAGGTGTGACTGCACGCAGCGAAGTCCTGAACTGTAAAGGCCGGATCGATCTGTTGGTAGAATTTCCTGACAAGCTCTATATTATTGAGTTCAAGTGCAATCAAAGCGCACAAGCGGGGATTCGACAAATCCATGATA
>JAUCGE010000109.1 GCA_030377965.1 Desulfobacterales bacterium HSG16 | reverse complement strand
GGTGATACCATGGGCAGAACTCGGCGTATCCATAGAGCCGATGATTTCCGGAGTAACTGGGTTCGATACGTCAATCACCTGAAGTCCGCCTTCGATATCTGCCACATACGCGGTATTGCCGATGACGGTGACACCAAAGGCACTACCCGGCGTATCCACAGAGCCGATGATTTCCGGAGCAGTCGGGTTCGATACGTCAATCACCTGAAGTCCGCTTTCGACATCTGCCACATACGCGGTATTGCCGATGACGGTGACACCAAAGGCACCACCCGGCGTATCCACAGAGCCGATGATTTCCGGAGCAGTCGGGTTCGATACGTCAATCACCTGAAGTCCGCCTTCGATATCTGCCACATACGCGGTATTGCCGATGACGGTGACGCTATAGGCACCACCCGGCGTATCCACATGGCCGATGATTTCCGGAGCAGTCGGGTTCGATACGTCAATCACCTGAAATCCGCTAAAACCTCTCGCCACATAAGCATTGTTGCCTATGACTGTGGCGCTAGTTGCGCCATCCGGAATATTCACAGAGCCGATAACTTCCGAAGCAGCCGGGTTCGATACGTCAATTACCTGAAGTCCGCTTTCGCCATCTGCCACATACGCGGTGCTGCCAATGACTGTGACATCCCAAGCTTCTCCCGGCGTATCCACAAAGCCTATGAATTTCGGAACTGTCGGGTCAGAGACGTCAATCACCTGAAGTCCGCTCTGCATATCCGCCACATACGCTATGTTGCCGATGACGGTGACATCTTGGACATCTGATGTATCCACAGAACCGATGATTTCCGGAACAGCCGGATTTGATACGTCAATCACCTGAAGCCCGCTCCAGCGATCCGCCACATACGCGGTGCTGCCGACCACGGTGATACCACAGGCATAGCCCGGCGTATCCACAGAGCCGATAATTTCTGGAGCAGCCGGGTTTGATACGTCAATCACATGAAGCAGCCCGCTTGAGGGATCCGCCACATACCCTGCCACATACGCTATACTGCCGATGACGGTGATGCTTAAATAGGCAGCATCCGGCGTATCCACAGAGCCGATAATTTCTGGAGCAGCCGGGTTTGATACGTCAATCACATGAAGGCCCCATCCTGCCACGTACGCGGTATTGCCGATGACGGTGATGCAATAGGCTCGAGTATTAACAGAGCCGATAATTTCCGGAGCAGCCGGATTTGACACGTCAATCACCTGAAGTCCGCTCCGCATATCCGCCACATACGCTATGTTGCCGATGACGGTGACACCATCGGCAAAATCTGGAGTATTAACAGAGCCGATGATTTCCGGAACAGCCGGATTTGATACGTCAATCACCTGAAGCCCGCTCCAGCGATCCGCCACATACGCTATACTGCCGACCACGGTGATACCACGGGCAGTATCCGGCGTATCCACAGAACCGATGATAGCATTTCTATTGCCTAAATCCAAATACATGGAAACCCGCGTATCCGTATCAAATCCGCTACCTTTGATCGTAACCGGCAGATTTTCCCCCATTTTCCCCAACGTAGGATAAACAGAGTCGATTTTTAGTTCCGCAAGAGCTGTTGATGAAATGAAGATAATTCCAAAAATTAAAAAGATGACTTTGCTCAGTTTATAACATTTTGTTTTCATAATTAATTATCTCACCTCCTCGTTTTATTGTTATGGTTTTTATTAACTTGCATAGATCAAAGCTCAGTATCCCGCGATCTTCTGAAGGATAAAAATCGCTTATTCCAATCCAATTTTTCCGTTTCCGTTGACATCAGCCTATAAACTTGGAAAATTGTGACGAATCAATCTATCAAACGGAGGTCAGGTGATAACTTTCAGAGTACGGCATCGGTCAGATCTATCTACTCGAACATCGCCATCTAAAATCAGATTGTTCGGAGACAGTTTTTTAAGTATGAGCAAGTACAATCCGGGGAATTAATGAGAGCAGTTTGATCCTGTTTAATTTCAGCCATTATTCGGTTAAACGCATATTGCATGACACTCAATTTATTTTGTTCTCATTCCTTATCTGAAAACAGATCATTTAACATTCAAAACCAATTCCAAACATCTCAGATCATCATCTACTTTACAGCCTGCCCCCTCACTTTTCGACAAATACGCCTGATCCACCGGCCTTGTTCCCGTAAATAAACGGATCGATTCTTTTCCTGAAAGTTCCAGGCTCAACCCCAGACCCTTTTCCAGAAACATGTCCAGAGATTCACCTGCCCGGATTTGCCCTTTGCTCCTGCCTGCAAGATCGGGAAACAAGATCATCTGTTTTCCGTCTGTTCCGATATTTATCAGACAGGTATAATGATCAGATTTCGCGGTACTGGTCAGGGTAAAGATCAGAATATCGCCCTTTCTTGCCGAAACCTCATTGGAATTATCGAATAAAAAAGGGCCTATCTTCTTGAAAATCCCCATACCCTTCAGTTCTATGCAACCCTGACCTTTTTTGCAAGCAGGATCGGCTCTCAGGAGAAAACCTTCCGGGCGAACAGGATAATTTTGAGCGATCATATATCTCCATCTCCGGACAACCGAATTATCAGGAGCCTGAATCTGCATCGTTTTTATGAGATCTTCCATTTCCCGGAACTGCCCGTACCTGGACAGTACGCTCAACAAATACAATTCCGGCACAAGATCACCTGATCCGGTTTTTTCTTTCATTTTCGCATACACCTCCTGTGCCGTTTTTATATCCTGTTTTTCCTGGCTTCCCAGTTCCAACTGTCCTCGCAGTACAGAAATGTTTTTATCTCCATCATCGCCTCGGAGGGTTATCATTCCCGATCTGCTGACCTGTGCTCTGGGTACTGGCAAAGGTGTTTGATCAATGCTTTCTGCAACCGACAGTGGAACAGTTTCAACTGAAAGGGCGGCAGTCTTCCCGCTGGGGCTGCTTTTTTGGGATTCGATCATCAGGATTTCCGGCCCCTGCCAGGTTTCCCTCCTCCCTGATGTTGTAAACAACAGCTCGATTTTTGAATCGTTCTCCATTCGGATGCGATCACCTGTATGAAACTTCATAAACGCCTGAACTTTTTTTTGTACCTGCTTCAGGCCGGTTTCCGAATAAGTTACTGTGCCGGAAACCTGCATCACAATACCCGCATCCTGGCTGGCTTTTGCCGGGCCTGTCGAAAATCCGACTGCCAACAGGCAAATCAAAAAGCCTGCGATCAACCGATAATAAGCTATACATTCATCTCTCATCAAATCATTTCTCCTTTCAAAAAGCTTTTCATTCATTTTTTTTTACGGACAGCACCTCGAAAATATCTATCATATCGTCTTTTCCCTTGACCCGTATCGTTTTACTGCCGCCAGTCTGAACACAATCGCCGGCCTGCTGGATCACTTCCCTGCTGGCAATGATCTTCCAACCCAGTTCCTTTGTCTTTCCTTCCAGGCGGGAAGCGGTATTGACCGAATCGCCGATGGCCGTATATTCGATATGCTTGGGAGATCCCACATTTCCCACGATCGCTTCTCCGGTATGAAGACCGATACCGATATCGAAATTCGGCAGGTTCCTGTCGGGAAACCGTTTTTCCATCCAGGATCGGAATTCAATTGCCGTTTCCATCACCTCGACGGCACTTTGTATGGATTGCAGGGCATGATCATCGGAAGGAACCGGGGCACCGAAAAGAGCCATGACCGCATCCCCGATAAACTTGTCCACTGTTCCTCCGTATTGCAAAATCGGTTCGCAGGCTTTACTGAAATAGGCATTAAGCATTTCGATCACCTCTGCCGGACTGAGTTTTTCCGAAATGGTGGTGAAATTACGGATATCGGAAAAAAAGACCGTTACCTCATATAATTCTCCGCCGAGATCAGGTTGCTTTCCGGATGCCACCAATTGTTCCACCACCTCGTCCGATACGTATCGTCCGAACATCTGACGAAGCTGGGTGCGCTTCCGCTCCTCTCCGGTGAGCCGGAATCCCAGCACGGCCAGATAGCTTGCAACAAGGGCGAAATGGATCGTCGCGGTTGGAACGACAATATCTCTTTCAAAAAAGAAAAAGGCTGCTCCGAAACAACCTGCCCCGATCATCATTCCCCCGAAAAAGCCTGACCACGGCGATACTCTCATAAATATTGAGATCGACAGGAACAAAATTCCTGCAAGGTACATAAAACGATACCCTGCCTTCAATTCTTCCGGAAATCTTCCGGTAAGAAGGGTTTCGATTATATTGGCATGTATCTCGGGTCCGCTCATCATCTTTCCTTCCAGTGTGAAAAAGGGGCGGGCATAGGGAGTCAGGTGGAGATCCTGGGAGCCGGTCTGCTCAACTCCAATGATGACGATTTTTCCTTTCAGGTCAGAAATTGCAGGATCTTTTTTTACATCAGGAAGGAGCAGGCGGGAAAATGAGATCCGCGGAATGGATAAGGGCGGACCAACATAACCGATCCGTCTTGGGATAAATCTGTTCGGAATATATCCACCGCCCATCTGCCATCCGTCATCTTCCGGTTTCAAGTCCGAAGCTGTCAGGGCCAGCAAGGTTGCGAATGAAATACCGGGGTATTGTCCCGGTTCGGTAAAGGAAGGTACATAATGGCGGACCACACCATCCTTATCCATGTATAAATTGGTCAGACCGAGATCTGCTCTTCCGTTTGGAAGAACTGCCACATAATCTTTCAGGGGCATCAGCATTTTCTGTCTGCCCTCACCGTCATAGGCCAGTTGGGCCGCTGGTATCACTTTTCCGGCGGCAAGCTCTGCTCTTATAGGTATATCGTATGTCCGGCCTGCATCGTTTCCTGGAATATCGAGTTTTTCAAACCAGGATTCCGCACTCACGGAAAACATGAAGTCAAGTCCGATAACATTTGCACCGGCATTTCGCAGGACATCAATGATTGTCGCGAATTTCGGACTCCAGAAAGCCAGAGGTTCGTCTTTGTATTTCAAAAGCGTTCGATCATCGATTACGATAATGGCTGTATGCAGTGTCTGAACCCGTTTTCCTGCCCATCTATGCCAGAGATCCGAATAAATCGTCTCAAATGAATCAAGCCATTTATATCGAATGGACATTTCGGTCACTGTGCAGATCAACACCATCAGGATAATCCCGAAACCATATTTCCGAACCACTTTTTCTCCTTTGCCGTCTCCGATCAATTTTCCGAAGAGTTTTTTTCGTTTTCTGTTTGATCACCTGCAAAGCGTCAGCCCGTGTTTCGAGATCAAAAGTAACCTTACCTGCCCGCTTCGATTTTTTTCAGTTCTAAAAGGAATGGAAAAACCAGTTGATCGAACTGTTTTTTCGATATCATTTTTTGTTGATACATATTTTCAAGCAGTTCAATTTTCCCTTCGATTTTCCCTTCGATTTTCCCCTCGACTTTCCCCTCGACTTTCCCTTCGATTTTCCCCTCGATTTTTCCCTCAATTTTCCCTTCGATTTTTCCTTCGACCTTCCCCTCAACCTTCCCTTCGATCATCCCCTCAATCATCCCCTGATTGAAAATATGCTCAGTGATGGTTGTTTCGATCATTTCCATATCAACCTCCTTTTTAACCTTATTCAACTTTTTATTGGAAATTTTTTTATAAGCATTTATCCACCGCTCAATCAGAAGCAACTGATCATTTGTCAATTGATTCTTCATCTGGGCCGCTGCTTGATAAATCTCTCGAATCATTTTTTCAGGATCTTCGCCCCTGTCGTTGGCTTTGAGAGCGAGCAGCTTACAGAGCAGGGAATGCTTTTTTATGAGGTCTCCGCTTTTTTCATTCTTGACTTTGATTACGTCAAAATGCATAAATTGCTTCTGATGGTTAAGATCGAATGCATACCAGAATGAATCCGGCACTGGTTTTCTCCATACTGCATTGTCTGTGTAAATGACAATATTCCAAACCGGTTTTTTTCTCAACAACCAGGCATAGCAGAGATACTCAAACACCTGTTTCCCAACGTTTTTTCTTTCACTTTTGTGTTCAATTTGAATTACGATTTCCTGCAGATCATCGTCGATTTCGACTTCCATGATCAAAAAGAGATCTCCCCTGAGGCTTTCCTTGAGAGCTTCGTACTTTTGAATGAATTCCTTATCAATGAATCGATATTTTCCAATTCGGATATTCGGGAAGTAATGCTTGAAAAAATCTTCTGTAAAAGAAGTGATCAACCATTTGAACAAGGCATCATGCATTTTTGGATTTATTTTCATCGATTTTTTTCCTGTATCTTTTTTTACCCGCTGTTCGATTGGCAACATGTTTTCGACTTTTTGATATCATCATAATGCATTTACGAAGATTATGCAACTATCGTATTCAATACCGTGTAGGGACATTCTTTCACGAGTCTGTTTCTCCGAGATTATGGGATATAGCTTATGCCTCTGCTCAGAAAATCAAAATCCGGCCAGGCATAACATGGCTGTGCAAAATAACGCTCAATTGCCGGAGCAACTGAGACGATGGGAATTTATTGACAAACTTGGGAAAATTCGATACTGGTGCAAATTTGATCATGAGGATGAATGCTGTAACCTTTTTATGATTTGAACTGAATGCCTATGCTGAACGATTATCCAGTAATTGCAAGGAATCTGACTTACAAAGCCGGATTCAGCAAAAAAATTATCGATAACATTTCCCTGGCGCTGAAGAAAAATGAGTTCGTAGGATTGATCGGGGGAAGTGGGTCAGGAAAGACCACATTGCTGACATGTTTGAACGGTTATAAAAAACCTTCTGACGGCAGTGTGATCCTGAACGGTATTTCAGGAAAGGAGAAAGCGAATATCCGAAACCTTATAGGATACGTTCCGCAGGACGACATCGTGCATAAGACTTTGACGGTTGAAAGAGCCTTGTATTATTCCTATATTCTGCGCCTGGAAGACGACATACCGGATGATAAAATCGAATATCATGTAAACAAGATCATTTATCAATTAGGTTTGAGAGAGCATAAAAACAAAAAAATTGCAAAGCTTTCCGGCGGGCAGAGAAAACGGGTCAGCATAGGAATAGAGCTTCTGCATTCACCCCAATTGTTTTTTCTTGATGAACCCACGGCAGGTCTCGATCCAAGTCTCGAAAGACAGATGATGCGGCTTCTGGCCAACCTGGCCGATGACAACCGTTTGATCGTACTCACCACTCATTTGATGCAAAACGTGGAAATGTTCGATGTGCTGATTTTTTTGCACAAAGGACATATGATTTATTGCGGCCCCAGTACGGAGATAACCAGCTTTTTTGAGGTAAGGGATATGATCGATCTCTTCGACAAGGTGCTTGTCAAAGATCCTCTGGAGCTGCAAAATGATTTTTTTATATCATCCGTGAACAGGGATTTCTTAGATCCGCGTCTGAGGGCTTGTTCTCATGTTTAATAAACGCCAGTATTCGATTTTATCGGAACGATACTTCGAAGCATTGCTGGGTGATTTTTCAGCTCTTGCCTGGATGGTGGGCCAGGCTCCCTTGATCGGGGCATTGATTATCCTGAGATGGAAATCGTGGCAGGCTACCGAGACGCTTTATTTCGTAATTGCTTTGAGCGCCGTATGGTTCGGCTGCATCAATTCATGCAGGGAGATCGCCAAAGAATCGGGGATATATAAAAGAGAGCGGCTTTTTGGCCTGAATTCCGGGGCATATCTTGCGTCAAAAGTGAAAATTCTGAGCATGATCGGAGTGATCGAGATTGGTTTATTTTATTTGATGATCAATCATTATCTCGATACTAATCTTATGTCATTTCTGGCTGTTACCGCTCTTTTCGGGTTATATTTTTCAGGGATGAGCTTAGGGCTGATGCTGTCAAGATGGTGCGGCACGGTTGGTAAAGCCGTGGTTGCAGTTCCCATCGTCATCATACCCCAGATCGTTTTTTCCAAATTCGTTCTCCCGGAAAACACTTTGAAAGGCGCTGCCCTCAAGATCGAAAAATTGATGGTCGTCAAATGGGGTTTCGAATCTTTGAGATCGTGTAAAAAGGGCAATATTGTTTATGATGATTACATGGTTTCCATGATCATCCTGATTCTTCTGGGGCTGATTTTTTTAGCACTGACTTTGTTTCATCTATGGTTTGTAGAGGAAAAATGAATAAATCTACGATAGCGTTTATCCTGGTAATACTGGTTGTGGGCGGCTATTTTGCTTATGATGCCGAGTTGGGACAATCTTTGTTCATAAGTCTTTTTTCCAAAGACAAAAAAATCGTAAATGAGACAACCCTTGCCTTTATGGAAGATATTAAATTCAAGGATTTTAAAAAAGCCGCGACATATCATCATCCTGATGATCAGGAAAAAGCTAATATCCCGAAGCTTATCGAGAGGTTATTCAGGATCAAACCCGAATTGCTCGATATCATGGAATATAGCACCCTGGAAACATCCCTGGATTCTTCCAAAAAAAGGGCAAAGGTAAAACTTACGGCAAAAGTGCATATGCTCAATTCGGATAAAATTAAAAATCTTGAAATGATAATATATTATCACAAGAAAGGAGAAAAATGGTATATGGAACTTGAATCTTCGTTGAGATAATTTCTTTTGAATATACCATAATTTCTTTAAAATAAAATTTTTCAGCTATTATATCAGACATTGATTTCCACTGGTATCGTAATCCCTAATTGAATCGCAACAGGTGTATAAACGTCGACGGTTTTGTCCGGTGTGAAGATGGACACTATCAGCGCATAGCGGGTTTGGCGATTCCACTTGTCAAGATGGGAGCGTTCTCGCCACCATCCAATAATGGGTGAAATGGCAATGAGGTTTGAATCAGCCAATTCAGAGGCTGTGCCTTGCCAGATATCGGAATGAACAGAACCTTTATCCCTTGCCTTTGAACCAATCATCCAATGGGATGAAGGACTCTTTGTACCGGGAAGATCTTCATCATTGTCTTTGTCCCGTGCAGCATTATTAATGCGTTTGGTGAACTCCTCTTTTGATTCACCGGGTGAATTGAGATCAAAACGCAAACCATGAGATGCATAGCGATAACGATCCTGCCACCCCACTTCTCCCGGACCGGGTTCAATGAAGTAGGAAAGTGTAATTCGCATTTTCACCTGGATATTATCAGGCAAACCAAGTAGCACTTCCTTTGGCCAGGGCAGTTCATATAGATGCATGTCCTTGGTTTTAAAGCCGCCGCCTTTGGTTTTTTTATCATAGGGCTGCAAAGTAGCTTGAGATATAAGCGTCAAAGAATTGCCTGCACTGTATAAAGCCCGTTCGAGACTCGGTAAGCCATACCCACAAATGCTCAACAATCTTTTGAATTCCGTTTTTGATTCTTTCCCCACAAACTGTTTTTTCAATGTCTCCGGCCATTCAGCGGAATGCACCATTAGCGCACGAACTGTTTCCGGCCAGAATTTTGGGTAACTCGCTTGAATCCTTGCAGCCAGCCAGGCTGCTTTCGCTGTGGCAGCGCTTGTCGCATTGAAAGAAGAGAAATGCGATTCTTGAGGCTTATAAGATGTTGACAATACTGATAGATCTTCACAATCTGTTACAAAGCCCTTATCATCGACAGCCATATTTCCACCCTCCATGACAATATCCGGTTTGATGGGCCATTTATCATTCTCCCACAGACATGAGGTGGTGCTGAAAGGAGACAACCCATCTTTTGGCGCTATAGGTGTGTATCCGGCATATGTCGAGTCCGTAATCTGATCCAGCCCTGTGCAGGCTCCTACTGTCAAAGCATTCCAGGATTGGGCAGGGTCGTGTATAGACTCCAGAGTCTGGATTTCAGAATAGTTGTTTGCAGTATTTGGGTCTGAAATATTGCCGGCACTTATAATCAATAATCGTTGGACATTGTCTTTAGCACCGGCAGCCAACTGGTCCAATTCCCCTGACCAGGAGGTGGGGCGTCCTTGATCGCGAGTGTCTTCAGCAGTCACTGCCAAACATATGATTCGTTTCCTTTCCGGTGCTTCTATCTCAGCTCTGCTGATGCCTTGGGCTGTCACATATCCATACAATTGTGGTTCATTCTGTTCCGGCGGAGGCGGCATAATCTTTACCGATTCCAGGCGGTGGTCAAGCTCGACGATTTTTGTATCTGACAAGACCTGTGCCAAATTACCGTATGCGGCAACTCCGGCCATTAAAGCCCCGTGACCGTATTTATGATGGTCGTGAGTACCCCAACCCGGATCTACACTCTGGCAATCAATATCCGCCATTATGGGTTTTAACAAAGGATGGCCATTGTTGACCCCGTGATCAAGGATACATACCGAGACAGCCTCTTCTCGTGCCACCTGAATTCTGCCGAGCAGATCTTCCACCCACTCTGCCTGATCCTTATTATCCATCGCAATCCAGAAATCTGCGGTTTCTTTAGCGCGTCGGTATTCGGCAATATCGTCGGAAAACAGAGACAACCGCTCCAGTTGGTTCTTGTTCGCATAAATTACTATCACTGAACGTTCGGGAAAACGGATAACTCCAGGTCTGGAAATAATTTTTGGCTGTTCCAAAAGTTGCAGAAAGCGCTGAATCATATCATCGGTATCACCTCTTAACCATACTTCACACCATTCCGGGTCATCTTCGGGAATCAGTGATTTGGGATCAATCCAAAAAGAATCCACCAGTAAGGCTTTACGAATATCGGCAATACTATTGATCAAAGGAGCGTTAACCGGATTGCCTTTGTCAGTTTCTTTGGTCAAAAATTTTTCGAGTTTATCAAAAAAGAATTTCTTTTGGGCATTGGGGACATACACTGTAGCATAAGTAGTCGTTCGATTTTCTAATCGACCGGTTTCAGAATTTAAAATTTCTTGCTTATCTTCCCTTACATTCAATAAGCGGATATGCTTTGATTTTTGATTTGACCGCATGCTTTCCAGGCTTTTGATAACCAATTCCGCACCAGGATCACTTTTAAACTCCAAATAGATACCTTCACGATTCGTATGAAACACTGCTTGTTCGTTTTCAGCTTCTGTCCATGCCTGTTGCAATCTGCGATGAAGAAATTCACCGTGGGTTTGGCGATTTCTGGTGGGAATCTTTTTTTTGATAGGCTTGCCGCTGCCAGTATAAGAACTTGTATCCGGTTGGTCAGTCAGCAGAATATGTCGTAAACGTTTTTCTGTCATTAAATTTTATCTCCCTTGATACGCCCCACGGCGTTCTTTAACAGCCTCTATGAGTTGCAATGCGTTTACTTTGTTTTTATCGTTGAGAATTGCATTTTTAATGGCATCACGGCATGCCTGATCAATTTCTGCATAACTCAAACCCTTGCTTTCACTCAATACTTTCTTCCATGAAAAACGCGCTCCCAGAAATGTACCAAGTACATTTTCAATCAGGCGTTTACGATTTTCCGCTTGAGGTGCTTCGTAATAGAGTACATCATCAAAACGACGAAATAAAGCGTGATCCAATAGTTTTGGTTCGTTAGTCGCTGCCACGATCAAGCTGTCGGATGTATCCTGCTCAATAAACTGCAGAAAAGCATTCAATACCCGACGCATCTCACCTACGTCATTATACATGGAACGTTCGCTGCCAATGGCATCGAACTCATCAAACAGATAGATTCCGTGTTCTTGTTGAACCAGATCAAAAATTTGCCGCAGCTTGGCACTGGTTTCTCCCATAAATTTAGTTACCAGCCGATCTACCTGAATAGTATGCAGGGGCAAACGCAATTCTCGGGCCAGGACACGGGCGGTCATGGTTTTGCCAGTACCTGGCGGGCCGATCAGCAAAAGTTTACGGCGGTGACTCAAACCATGTGATTTCAGTTTGTTTTGCTGACGGTATTCGTGAATAACGCGATCTATACGTCTATTCACGGAAAATGTCAAAACTATAGCTGATTGAGGAGTTTCGGCTTCTTCGGTAAAAACCAAGCCATGTAAATTCTGAGGGAATGGGATAACTTTAGGCCGATCCTTTTTACGTACTTTATCGACAATCGCGCGGATATCATGTGCCAAAGCTATATGGCCTTGTTTGGCCTCATGAGCAGCCACCTGAAGCGCTATAGTAAAAAAACGCTCCTTGTCCTCGCTGTAGTGAGATCGAATCAGTGATTTAATTTGTTCCGCTGTGGCCATTGTTTCCTCTGTGTCTCTGATTATTGTCAATTTGATTTATCAACATAATATTTGATTTATAAAAGTTATAATATTGCTGTTTTTCCTTCTGCCGATTCCTTTGATGAATGCCACCGCTTTA
>JAUCGE010000395.1 GCA_030377965.1 Desulfobacterales bacterium HSG16 | reverse complement strand
AAAACAAAATTCAGGAATTGCAGGACACACAAACCAGGCTTTGAAACTTGCAAAAGGAGATTTTTTCGTTTTATGCGATCATGATGACCGCATTGAACCTTTTGCTCTGGAATTGATTGCTCAATATATAAACGACCACCCTGATGCTGACGTTATTTATAGTGATGAGGATATGATAGATGACTTGAATTTTCGTGATTCACCAAGGCTACAACCGGACTGGAACCCGGATATGTTCACCAGTCATATGTACTGCCCCCACCTTATGACCTTTAAAGCACAACTGGCAAAACAGGTTGGTCCCATGGATTCAAAAATGGATGGCGCCCAGGATTTTGACTATGTTTTAAGATTAACTGAAAAAGCTCAACATATTGGCCATGTCCCCCATATACTATATTCATGGAGGATATCTCCCGGTTCAGTGGCAATGGATGCTTCAGAAAAAACATATGCCTATGACGCAGGTATCAGAGCCCTTGAAAGCGCCATGGAAAGACGGGGGGAAAAAAACATAAAGGTCATCAAGGCTTTTGGAACTGCTTTGGGGGTTTACAGAGTAAAAAGAAAAATTGCTGATAAAAAACTCTCGCACATCATTGACGGAAGTTCAAATAATGTTATTTCCGCTATCAGGAGCATTAAACAAATTTCCCCGGTACCCGTTGATATTATTGCCGTTGTGGAGGAGGAAAATGAAAAACTGTTAAACCTCTTGTCAGTGGAAGCTGAAAATACTGCAAAGTGTGATTCAGGCATGGCATCAGCAATTGAAATAATAACCGCGCCAAAAGGATCAAATCGTTCACTAATGTTCAATCTGGGTGCAAAACAAGCTAAATCCTCCCATCTTTTTTTCTCAAGTCATAATCTGGAAATCATTGACAGTGAATATCCCCTTGCTGCTTTGGAACATACACAAAGAGAGGAAATAGGAGCAGTGGGCGCAAGGATAATCTATCCTAACGGATCCTACTTTCACACAGGCATGATACTGGGAGTCAATGACCTGTGCGGTTATGCACACAGAAATATTTTCCAGGGGCCTGGTTACTGGAACTTTGCACAATGCATCAGAAACTACAGTGCTGTCTCATGGGAACTCCTTGCAATTAACAAAAAAAAATGGGAAGAAGTGAATGGCTTTGACGAATCCCTTACTTTTTATGAAGATGTTGATTTTTGTTTAAAACTGATTCAAAAGGGATGG
>JAUCGE010000394.1 GCA_030377965.1 Desulfobacterales bacterium HSG16 | reverse complement strand
ACAGATCCTTCTTCATCAAATTGTCTGGCCTCTCTTCCCCAGCCTTCATAAAGCTTCCAGTCCTCAAAGAAAACCTCTACAAGCCATCTCAAGGTATATGCCCGTGCAATATCAATTCCACGCCAACCCATATCAGTGGCTACTAAATAACGATATTCTTCTTCACCCTCATATTTCAAAGCAATAACAAAACGTTTTTTATCGTGTGCATCAACTTTTAATCTGGCACAGCTCATTGTCACATGAATTTCTTCACCGCCCCTTACAATTATAAATGTCTGTACACCTGGGTTCGTTACATTAAAATAGTCCTCTAAACTCTTTTTTTTGCCTTTATAAAAAATGTTCTGATTTTTGCGTAACTGGCTGATAGTTTGAACTCCTTCAAAAATTGAAGACGCTTCATCCATAAACTCCCCTTTACCATATAAAGCATCAGCCAAAATTGCTGTTACCTTTATTTCGCTATGATTTTTTGCAAAATCAGACAGCAGTTGTAAAGCTAACTCAAGTTTTGTTGGATAAGCGGAGTTACGCTCAGGCTCCGGCGGTCTGTTTTTTTTGGATACGCCTGCATCTTTTAACCTGGCATCTTCTTTCTTCCAGGCAGACAATGCCGGATCAGGCTGGTAAAAAATAAAGCCGACAGGTATGGTGACAATATCGGTAACCAGTAAAAGCAAAACTATTGTCTGCCCGTTAACATATCCACCTGTTGCCTTATCTTTTTGCTTGTGAGTCTTGTGAATACGCTTTGTTGATTTGGAACGGCTTCTGTCAGTTTCATCAAGAACCAATACTCCTTCAGTTAATCCAAAATGGATTAAAATTAACTTAACCCCAGCTATCATAAGAAAATTCCAGGCTATTTTCCCGTTACGAAACATCCAGGATAAGCTGCCAATAGTACATTTTCCCAAAAAAGTCCGTTCAAATTTAGCCCAGCATATTGAATTTGTAAGAAGAATGGCGGTCAGGCAAAGAATCAAGAAGCCCGTTTGAGCTTTTGTTAAAACTGCATCAGGATTGAATTTTTTCAAAAAATTATTTAAATCTTCAATAAATGTCTTGATAAAGCCTGGCGATTCACTTGACAACATTTTCCGGTTCCTCATGCTGATGGTTGAGCTATCGCTATGTAAACGATGCTATTGAAATAATTTTCCGCTCAAGCGGATATTAGCACCAATTTATCCATTTTTCAAATTTTAAAAAC
>JAUCGE010000108.1 GCA_030377965.1 Desulfobacterales bacterium HSG16 | reverse complement strand
CACTACATGAAAGCATCGGCAACCCGGATCTTTTGACAGGCAGGGCAAAAGAATTTGCAACATTCGACAAGTGGATTGCACGTATACCAAAGCGGCTTTCCAAATCAAGGGCTATCCTTGCCCGTCGGAAAAGCGGTAAGACTGCGTTCCTTCAGCGCATCTTCAACCGTCTGTGGAGTGAAAACGGGCGAGTCATTCCTTTTTATATCAACATCAGCGAAAAAAAAGTATGGTATCCGTATTTTGCCATACATTATTATCGAACTTTCGCATCTCAATATATTTCTTTTTGTGAAAGGGATGTTAATCCGGTTCGAACACCACTGACTCTGGATCAGATAAGAAAATACGGTGAGTCAAAATCACTGCCCCTTTTTGTCACTGATATCGATCTTATCAGAGAAGGCATGGAGAAAGGGATTCACGACCAGATATGGGAAGTTGCATCGACAGCTCCGGATCGATTCGCCGGGTTGTACGATCTGCGTTTTCTGGTCATGATCGACGAGTTTCAAAATACCGGCGAATATATCTATCGAGATAAAAATATTCAATTTGTGGATAAAACCATTCCGGGTACATGGCACGATCTTTCCGAATCAAAGCTTGCACCCATACTGGTAACAGGTTCGTATGTGGGCTGGCTGATCAACATTATCGACACTTATCTGGAAGCAGGCAGGCTGAAACGTTTTATCATGAATCCGTATCTTTTACCGGAAGACGGGCTTCAGGCTGTGTATAAATACTCGGAATACTATGAAGAACCCATAAACAATGAAAGTGCTGTCCTGATCAACCGATTATGTATGTCAGACCCGTTTTTTATCTCCTGTGTGATTCAGAGCGAATTTGAAGAAAAAGATCTGACCACCGAAGAAGGTGTGATAAACACTGTCCATCATGAAATCACGGATAGATTATCTGAAATGTCAATGACATGGGGCGAATATATCGAATTGTCTCTGAAAAGGATCAATACCATCAATGCAAAGCATATCCTGCTGCACTTGAGCAAGCATTCCGACCAGGACTGGACACCGCAGAAATTGAAGGATGCGCTGAAGCTGGACATTGATCTTAAAGAAATCCAGAAGCTTCTGCAAAATATGGTTAAAGCCGATTTGATCCGGGAAGGCAACTCGGACATTCGGTATAGGGGGCTTACGGACGGAACTTTGTGCTTGATTCTTCAAAATAGATTTGAAGAAGAAATTCGATCTTATCAACCGGATCTGGAAAAAACGGATTTGAAAAAGAATTTTCATAAAGAACTGAAAAAGCTTAAAAAAGAAAAGCGATCTCTCCAGGGAATGGTCAATCATCTGACCGGCAAAATGGCAGAATATCAACTGGCTGTGGAATTCAGAAGTAAAAAACGGTTTTTTCCGTCCCAATATTTTACAAATGTGACAGATGACACAAAATTGAATATAATCGATGTCAAAATGCGGATGCAGCTTCAAAGACCTGACGGCAAAAATATGGAAGTGGATATTCTGGCAGAATCGGACTGCGGCAGAATACTGGCTGTGGAGGTCAAAAAGACCAAAGATCCTACAGGCTTGTCATATATAAAAGATTTTTTGGAAAAACTTGCGGTATATGCTGCAAAGAATCCTGAAAAACAGATACTTGCTGCATATTTTTCTACAGGCGGATTTACGAACGAAGCGCAAAAATTCTGTAAGGAAAGCAGTATTGCGACAGCACAGAAAATAAAGTTGTTTTGAGTAAGTATCTGTGCAAAAAATATTTAACATTGATCATAAAACAACAGCCGGGAGATAAATCTCCCGGCTGAGTCATCCAAAGCACCCTGAAGGGCGCTATTGCAGTCGGGTTTACCCGGCTTTGAAAAATTCAGCCCGGAGATTCATCTCCGGGCTGTGTGTATGCAGAAGCATGCGGATGAGATGTCATAAAACTAAGGATGACAGAAATTTGACTTATCTCATAATATCGCTTATAAGAAGCATATGTAAACCACCAGAAAACATTACACAATACGGAGTATCATATGAACGTCGCATATAAATTGCCGGAACAGGCGATGGCTCCAGAGCGCCCCGGATGGATTCCTCTGGACATTTCAGCTAACTGGAATACTGATCCATATGCTTACCAAACAGAGGAGGAGCTTATGCCCGCAGGAGGGCCGCACGGAAAAACACTTACCTATATCACGGAAATATTGCGGGATTTTCTTGAAAAACAGGGGCTGATGCTTCTTGTGGATACCTTCATGCTTTACAGAGACAGAAAAGGAAAAAAACAACGAGTCTCTCCTGATCTGCTGTTGATGCCCTTCCGTACACATACGCCTTATTCATATGATCTGGATGTAGAGCCGCCGCCGCTCTGTGTCGTAGAGGTCACATCTCCTGAAAGCCATTTGAAAGATCTAAAAACCAATGTCCTGTTTTATATAGGGCTGAAAATTCCGACCTATCTCGCCATTGATGTGGTTACACCACAAAAAAAACTCCTGGATCAGATTGAACTTCACATGTGGCAGAAAACAACAGGACAGATTATTCAACCCAAACCGGATGCCAGAGATTTTTTATTGATTCCGGAAATGAATGTTAAGGTTAAGGCAGAAGGACAGAACCTCATTTTTGCTGATGCTGCTACAGGTAAAGTTCTGCATGATGTTGGACAGTTAAAAGCGGATATCCAGAACGAGAGACAGCGGGCTGAGATAGCTGAAAAAAGAGTAGATGAGGAGAGACAGCGGGCTGAGAAAATGGCTGCAAAACTCAGATCGTTAGGGATCGAGCCATGAGGGAAGTCAAAAAAAATAATTTTCTCTGACATCCCTGAAGATAATTACCCATGCTGCCAGGTAACTCATCAAAAAAGCCCATCCTGCAAGTCACATCGGGAGTTACTTAAGTACCTGTGCATAAATTATGTTACATTTATTGTAGGGGCAAACCCTCGTGGTTGCCCTCTGACAGCGTCAGGTATAACGAAGATTCTGGAAATCGCAGTGGCATTCAAAGGGAAAAAATTATGGGTGGCGCATAAAAGATTGTCTTGACATAACCTGCCTGGCATAAATGAAAACAAGGAAAAAATTTTATGAACATACCATCGAAAAAAACCTGCATCCAGCTTATGCAGAAAATGAAAATGTTTCCTCATATCATGGCACATTCCACCCAGGTCTGCCGTGTTGCCGTGTTTTTTACTGACAGGCTTATTGCACAGAAGATAGATCTTACAAGGGATCTGGTTTCAACATCCGCCCTGCTTCATGACATTACCAAAACCAGGGCGCTTGAAACAGGGGAGAACCATGCTGCTACGGGGGAAAAACTGCTTGTCGAGCTTGGATATTCACAAATCGGAGCTATTGTGGGGCAGCACGTTCTGCTGGACAATTTTAACTCATGTTCAGCAATTGATGAAGCGTTTCTGGTCAATTATGCTGACAAGCGGGTTCTCCATGATAAAATAACAACGCTTTCCGAGCGGATGGAATATATAATCGAGCGATACGGGAACAAATCGGAGAAGAAAGACCGATATTACAAGTTGTGGGAAGAAACCAGGCAGATGGAAAAGAAATTGTTCGATCAACTGGATTTTCATCCTGACAGCCTTCCTGAGAAAATGGATGTCTGGGATAACCACGAATTTGATGAAATCCTGGAAATTGCGGAAAACGCTCAGAAATCTGCCAGAAATTAAAATATCCGATCCTGTGACCTGCCTTCATAATGGCTGGATTGACAGAAAGATGGCGGGGACGGAACCCCGCCCTACCATAATTTTTGACGGGAAAAAATTACATGCAGACCTTTTTTGTTGAAATATCGAAACAAGGCAGTAAATATAAAGTCATTATTCATAAAGGAAACCCCAAAAACCCCATAGCGGTTCGGGAAGCGGACATTGGCCCGAAGGTAAGGATTTCTATCAAGGGCAAAAAGTATTTTATCAAAGACCTGATAAAAGCACTTATCGGGTATAATAAAAAAGACCTTGCTCTTGTCTATGATGAAAGAGGGCAGTTTGAAATCGGTAAATATCTCTTTGATCAGGTATTCGCGGGCCAGGATAAAGACCTTGTTTTTCCCGCCCCTGATTCTGGTGAGATAATTGATGTGCGGATCATTTCACAAAACGAGTATATTCTCAGCCTGCCCTGGGTACTTCTGGCAGACAGTGGCGTTTTTCTGACTGCTTTCAGATGGGCAGTATCTTTGTCAATCAAGGTCTATGACGAATTGACCGACTGGGAGCTTCCACCATCTCCAAAGATGCTTATCGTGGCCCCACAGCCTGCAGGGGCTGAAAAAACTCATGCAGAATCCCATATCGCAGAAATCGAAGATCTGCTTTCCTCCCATGACCTGAGATTTACATCTGGAAAAAATATTCTGTTCGTCCATACATGGGAAGAATTTACGGCAGCCGTAAAGGAATTCTGTCCGCAGATTGTTTATTATTACGGACATGGAGAAGGTAATTTTCAAAAGGCGAACCTTGTTTTTGCCACAGGCAGGAACAATCAACGGATCGACAAGCCAGTGGCTGATTTTGCACACTGCCTGCGTAACATGGAACACCGGCCTTATCTCATATATGTCAACTGCTGCCAGGGGGATACAGCCGGATTTTTAGGAGTCGGAGTTCAGTTGGGCCAGATTGCGCCAGCAGTCATTACAAACAGGACAATAGCAAAAATCAACGCAGCTCAGGCACAGGCAAAAGCGTTATGGAAATATGTCCTGCTCAAAGGCGTTGAACCGCACAAGGCAATGTCTCTAATTTCAAGAGATATGACCGACATGGAATTGAGTCTTGCGGATGTGCGATGGATGACTCCTGTGATGCATTGCGGATATAAATCATGGAAATCCAACCCGCCTGAACAGCTTGATCGCACATACCATGATCCCCACTGGCATTTGAAAATCGACCGGGTTACCCAGTATCATACCACAGCGGGCATGACTCGGCAGATGCTTCGGGAGCAGAAACCCAAAAGCCTTTCATTTGTATGGTACGGTCAGGAAGGCCAGGGCATAGATATCTTTCATGAGAGGCTTGATGTCGAGCTTAGAAATGAGGTCAGTAACACTCATCTTTATCCCGTAAAACCTGCATGGCCCTATGAATTCGTCAACCCTGCCCGATCTTTTACGGACATGTTGAACGAAGCCTTTGAAGTTGGTTCCTTAGAAGATATTCCTGCTCGAATTCGAGAAAAGAGCCAGGGTGCGTTTGGCAGACAGACCCTTGTTTATGTCCGACACAGCCCTGTCACATCGCCCCAAATTTTCAATCCCAGGAGGTTGAAACTCTATCTTGAATGGTGGGATTCGAAATTTGTGCCGCTTCTGGAAAACCAGCATTTCGCACTGCTCGGCATATCCTTTATAGTGAAGAATCCGCCCAAATTCAAAGATATCATTCTGAAAAAAGAACGAGTGGAAGACCTCTATTTTGACAAAACCGTGTTCAAGCTGTTAGATGAAATGGAAAAACTTGCAAAAAGGGATCTGCTTGATTTTTTGCAAACCCACAAGATGAAGTTCCAAACAAAAAGAAGGGATAAACTTCTGGATCGGATACTTAAAAAAACCGGCGGGCATTATGAAAAAACCGTCGAAGAGCTGAAAAATCTGGTTCAACTGGCCTTTGACGAACTTGGTGAAGATGAAGGGCATGATTATGAAAAATCTGAAGATGATAACGATTATTGATTGATGAAATTTATCGACCACGCAGAAAAACTCTGCCCGCCCGGAGATAAATCTCCGGGCTGAACTTTTTAAAGCCGGGTAAACCCGGCTATAACAGCGCCCTTCAGGGTGCTTCGAATGATTCAGCCGGGAGATTCATCTCCCGGCGATTTGGGAGATAACAAAATGAAAAAATACCCATTTTTTCTGATTCAGCACGAACGCGAAGGGCAAATCAAAAACAATAAAATTCTTGCCAGCCGTCCATTTTCTCAGACAGACCGATCTTTTGAGGCAGATGCAAGAAAATTTGTGCCAGGCAGGCAACTGGAAACTGCTGTTAATACTGCCATTGCAGTTGGAGAGCCTCTGCTCATTACCGGTCAGCCCGGAACTGGAAAAACACAGAGTGCATTTTATGCAGCTTACAAGCTCGGAATCGAGCCGGTGATTCACTTTCAGGTCAAATCAGACAGTACTGCAAAGGATCTGCTATACCATTTTGATACAGTGCGTTATTTTCACGACGCTCATCTGCTGAACATTGATAAAAGCAAATATAGAAAATCTTCGGATACGCTTGACAAAAAAAAATATGTAGAACCGCGTGCGCTCTGGAAAGCATTTGAAAAAGGCAAAGAAACCAACCTGCCCCAGGTGGTATTGATAGATGAAATCGACAAAGCGCCCAGAGATTTTCCCAACGACCTGCTCCATGAACTGGACAAAATGGAATTTATGGTCACAGAAACCCAGGAAAAAATATCCGCACCCGGGAATTTAAGGCCATTAGTATTTATAACATCCAACAGCGAACGCAGGCTGCCGGAACCTTTTTTACGCAGGTGCGTATATCATCATATCGTGTTTGATGATCGGATAGTGGAACAAGCTGTTTTTGCCAGAAGAGAGGAATTTACGAACCTGTCGGAAGATTTTTTAAAACTTGCAATAAAACGATTTTTAAACCTGCGGGACAGAAATCTCCGCAAACAGCCGGCTACAGGTGAGTTGCTTGTCTGGCTGAAAGTCCTTGCGCTGGCAGTTGGTCAGTATGACAAAGACCTTGAATCGGATCTATCACAGCTTCCTTATCTTGGGGTATTGTTAAAAGATCATCAGGATATTGAAGAGCTTGTCACCAGCCCCCGGTTTCGGGTATGAAAAAAACTGTATATCCAATTACCTGCCTGCGCCAGCTTCAACCCCAAAATATATCTTAATTCTGCATACCTACTAAAAACTTGAGAATTGTCATATTGTTGGATATGATAAGCCATGACAAATTTAAAAGGAGCATCAACAGATATGACGGTAAAACAAAAATTTCGATTTAAAAAGATAGCTGATTTCAGCAATATTCCCATTTCTACGAGTCTCACTGTCAGCCTTATATTGACCATCATGATCGTTTCCACCATCGCCGTGGGAATTTATTATTATCACGCGTCTAAAAAAGCGAAGACTCTCTTGAAAACAACAGCGGACGACTATATTGAAGTTCTGGCAAAAACCCTCAATGAGCCTGTCTGGAGTATTGATCTTGAGGCGGTAAAAAATGTTGTCAGTTTTTTCGAAACCAACAAAAGAGTCGTTCTTCTTGAAATCAAAGACTCCAGAGGAGCTGAATTTTTCAGAATCGATAAACACAATAACTGGCCGGTAGAAACCAGGAAATCTGAAATGTATCGCAAAGACACTTTGGTCGGAACTGTCAAAATCGAATTAACCTACAAATATTATTATGATTCAACAAGAGAACTCCTGGGCGCTTCCATACTGACTCTTATTACAGTCTTATTATCCATTGCTATGGCTACAGGGCAGTTGTTGAGGATCTTTTTAAGAAAGCCTCTGGCCCGGATTACAGAGATCATCAACGTATTCGCTCGCGGTAACTATGACATGTCGGGAATCCGGGCACCCTGCATTGAATTCGTACCTTTTGTGACTGTGCTTGAAAAGATGGGTGCGAAAATTCAGGCCAATATGGACGAATTGACAAGCGCCGAGGAAAAATACCGCTCAATTTATGAAAACTCCATTGAAGGTATTTTCAAATCGAATATTGACGGCTATCTGCTGGACGCGAACCCTGCTCTTGCACGTATCTTCGGATATGACAGCCCGGAGGAGATGATCAGACCCCCGAAACCGGTTTCCGATCTTTATGAAGACCCTCTACAGCGTGCGAATATGCTTCAGGAAATCAATAAAAACCAGATTGTCAAAGGATTTGATGTCAATGCCGTTAAAAAAGACGGATCTTCAATCTGGCTCGCCATCAAAGCCAGGGGAATCAAGAACGAGGAAGGAAAACTGACTGCAATTGAGGGATTTGTTGAAGATATCACAGAACGAAAAGCTGCTGAAAAAGAGCTTTCAGGATACAGGGATCATCTGGAACAACTGGTTGAGGAAAGGACGCAGGAGCTAAAAATTGCAATGAAAGCAGCAGACGCGGCTGCTAAAGCGAAAAGCGAATTTCTGGCTAACATGAGCCATGAAATCCGCACCCCGATGAATGGCGTTATTACGGCAGCCGATCTTGCGCTGGAAGAGACAGCAATCGATAACATGCGACATTATATTGAAATTATTCATAATTCTGGGATTTCTCTTATGGGCATTATAAATGGAATCCTCGATTTTTCCAAAATTGAGGCGGGACAGCTCGAACTTGAGACTCGCCCTTTTTCCTTGAAGCAGACCATAAACCAGGTCATGGACATGTTCAAAGATCGGGCTTTGGAAAAGAAAATAGATATCAGCCTCGAAATGGACTCGAACATCCCGAACGCGCTTATAGGAGATGCTTTGAGGATTCAGCAGGTTTTAAACAACCTTATCGGCAATGCCATCAAATTTACCAGATATTGCGGGAAAATTCTGGTCTGCGCCAGTCTTTTCGGCCATGCAGGAGAAGATCAATCAGATACGCCTGAGATATCTGAGATAATTGAACTTCTTTTTTTCGTCAGAGATACAGGGGTTGGTATAAAAAAAAATCAGATAAAAAAACTTTTCAAACCCTTCAGCCAGGGTGATGCTTCCATGACGCGAAAATACGGAGGCAGCGGTCTGGGTCTGTGTATAAGCAAAAGACTTGTTGATATGATGGGAGGCCAGATATGGGTGGAAAGCGGAACAATAGGAACTACCTTTTATTTTACAGCCAGATTTGAAAAAGACAGCAGCCATATCAAATCCAGATCAGAAGTTGAAAATACTACGGATTTCTTTATCCCCAGGTTTGATGAAAAATTGAAAGGAATCAAAGTTCTGCTTGCTGAAGACAACCTGGTCAATCAAGAAGTTGCAAGCGCAGTCCTTCGGAAATCGGGCATTGAAGTCACTCTGGCAGATAACGGAAAGCAGGCATTGAGAAAAGTTATTGACATGAAATTTGATATCGTACTCATGGATGTACAGATGCCTGAAATGAATGGGTACGAAGCAACAGCAGCAATCAGGGAGTATGAAAAAAAAGCAGATGAACTTCTTCCAATCCCGATAATCGCCATGACAGCCCATGTAATGAAAGGAGACAGGGAAAAATGTATTAAAGCGGGAATGGACGATTATGTCACAAAGCCTATCAAAAAAACTGATCTGTTCAATACACTATGGAGGATTTTAAAACCGAAATTAAAATCTGTGAATATGGAACCACCGGGCGTGGAAAACAAAGTCATTGATAACAAATTTGAAACGGCTATCCCCGTGCTTAAAGGGGTAAATGTAAAGCGGGCATTGGAGCAGCTTGATCTGGACTGGGAAACCTTCAAGACAATACTTAAAAGCTTTTATAAGACAAATAAGGACTCAATGAGCGTAATATTGTCAGATATCTTGAATGCACAAACCCAGGAAAACCTTGCTCTCAAGATTCATAGTCTTAAAGGGAGTGCTGGAAACATAGGAGCATACCAATTGCAGAAATCTGCTGGTAAACTTGAGAAAATCCTGCGAAAAAACGGCAGGATTGATGCAGATGATATTTCTGCGTCGGGGTTGGAAGAACATTTTTACCTTGTCTTAAATTCCATTAAGCCTGTACTTCTTGAAGAAAACAAAAACAATCATGATTTTGAAGAAAAAAACGATGAACAGCAAAATCCGGAAAAATTCAATGAAGCACTTCAAAATATTGCAGAAACTCTAAAAGCTCTTGATCCTGTGCAGACTGAAGCAAAGCTCAAAATCCTGAAACAATACGGGCAGGCTCCGTGGATAGAAAGCCTTGAAGATGCCATATATGATTATGATTATGAAAAAGCGGGGATGATATTAGAAAATGGCAGGAATAAAATGCAGAAAACCTCTGAGGTTTTCAAAACCTCAGAGGTCTATTGACCAGTTTTATTGACCAGTTTTATTGGCCAGTTTTATTGACCTGGTCTATTGCTCAATACTCATTCAACAGTTTCAGATCTGAAATTGTAATTTTGTCTCCACTGTGTTTGATAATGCCCTTTTCAACAGCATTTTCAATCGCCTGATTCACACGTTCCCTTGGAAGTCCGAGATCCATAGCAATTTCTTCGGTCAGTTTATCAAGAGGAAGAGCAAGTTCTTCAATGTTGTTTTCAGCCTTATCCTTGAACGTCATACGCAATTGTTTCAATACCACCTGGCTGCAGTCTCCAGCAAGATGAGGGTGAATATTGGAATTGGCAATTCTAAGGCGGTCTGAAAGTGTCGAAACAATTTTTTCCATATAAGGAGGGAGTTTTTTTAAATTCTGTGAAACCAGTTCTTTGGTCAGAATGGCAACATCTGTTTTTTCCACGGCCCGGACACTGGCAGAACGGGTTTCTTTTCTGATCAAAGACATTTCTCCCACGATGTCACCAGCGTTGAGCGTACCCAGTACAATGAGATTTTGATCTGATTCCTTCACAACCTCGACTCTCCCATTTAATATCAGATATGCTTCTTCCCCGCTCTCCCCTTCTTTCATGAGATCCTGATTGGCTTCAAAAATTCTTTTTTCCTGTCCTGACCATTTACCGGCGATCAGATCATCAATATCCTCTGCCATATCTTCGATACGCTGATATCTGTCCGACTTTTTCATGGACATGGCCTTTGTGATGATCCGGCACACTTCTTCTGGAATCTGCCTTCCTGGGTTTCTTGCACCAGGCAGTACCAGATCTCTGGCTCTGGCCTTCAGCACAATCTCCTTGAGGCTGTCACCAATATAAGGCGCTTTTAAAGTAAACATGTTATACAATGTTGCACCCATCAGGAAGATATCACTTCGCTCATCGATAAGCCCTGGATTGCCTGTTGCCTGTTCAGGAGCCATGTAAGCGGGTGAACCTTTGATCATAACTTTCAACGGACCTGATGTAATATGGAGATCTTTGAAAAAACTTCTTAAAATCGGATCTTTTTCCTTATCTGGATTACCAATGTGAGCTGCCAGCCCCCAATCCATGAGCAGAACTTCGCCATAGGGGCCGATCATTATATTATGAGGCTTGATATCCTGATGAACAATTTGCATGGAATGGGCAAAAGAAACAGCATCACAGACTTTCCGAAATATATTGAGCATACGGTATGTATTGAATTCTTTGGCATATTCGGTTTTACCAGCGTCGATCTTGTCGAGTATATCGTTCAGAGCTTCACCTTCTGCCAGTTTCATGGTGAAAAAAAGCCCTGTGTTATTCATGAGTCCGAGTTCATGAACCGGTATGATATTTGGATGCTCAAGCAGTCCGGTAATCCTGGCTTCGGTAACAAAGCTGCTCAAAATATCCGGTTTTTCCTTGAAATTCGGTTTTATAACCTTCATGGCCGAAATTCTTTGGAGGTTGTGATCCAGCACTTTTAAAATAGCACCCATCCCACCTGCTGTTAACTCGCCGTGAAATCCGTATTTTGATGTTTTCCCAGGTTTGATCACGCTATTTTTGAAATACTCTTTTTCCATCGCAGATGCAGCAAAGCCTTTTTTGTCAGCGCGGTTTTGCGTATCTTGATTCGCTTTTTCAGATCCAGAAGGCGTTGCTTCGGAAGGCGCTGCTTCAGAAGGCGCTGCTTCAGAAGGCGCTGCTTCGGAAGGCGCTGCTTCGGAAGGCGCTGCTTCGGAAGGCACTGCTTCAGGAGCTATCGCCACCACTCGTTCAAAACCCAGGGCGGTTTTCCTGGATTCTTGATGGTTTTGAATTTTCTGAGATTTTTGAATTTTCTGAGATTTTTGAATTTTCTGAGATTTCTGAGATTTTTGAGATTTCTGGATTTTTTTTGGAATAAGCTGATCATCATCTGTCAACTCGAATTCGTCTGTCTTCATTCCCATATCTTCATCTTCCAAATCGAATCCATCCGTATTTATTCCCATCTCGGCAAAGGTCATGGCAACGGTTTCTTCATATTTGTTAGACTCAGGCTTGGTCCTGATTCCGATTTCATCCGGTGTCATGACAAGAGTCTCTTCATATTTTTCAGGTTGTTCATTTTCTTCGATGCCAAGTTCGTCCGGTGTCATGACAAGAGTCTCTTCATATTTTTCAGGTTGTTCATTTTCTTCGATGCCAAGTTCGTCCGGTGTCATGACAAGAGTCTCTTCATATTTTTCAGGTTGTTCATTTTCTTCGATGCCAA
>JAUCGE010000107.1 GCA_030377965.1 Desulfobacterales bacterium HSG16 | reverse complement strand
CGCCCTGATACCGAATGTCTTGTAGAAGAAGCATTGAAAATCATGGATAAAAAGGCTGATTCTGAATCGGATGAGAATCAAAATCTGTTGAAAATCCTTGAGTTGGGAACCGGATCTGGAGCTATCATTCTTTCTCTTGCTTCGGAGCGGCCTGACCATCTTTATTTTGCGTCGGACAAAAGTGAAAAATCTCTTGAAGTTGCAAAGAAAAACTATACAGACGGAAAAATTGCTGCTGATATCAAATTTTTTGTCGGAAACTGGTTTGATCCAATAGCAGATGCCAGTTTGTGTTTTGATATGATTGCATCGAATCCGCCTTATATCCCGACCTCCGATATTACCGGCCTTGCACCGGAAATCAACAGATATGAACCAGCTCTGGCATTAGACGGTGGAAAAGACGGACTCGACGCTGTCAGGCATATAATAGGAAATGCACCGTCTTTTCTTGCACCGGGGGGCCATCTCCTGCTTGAAATTGGGTACGATCAGGGAGCTGCGGTTAAAAAACTGGCAGAACAAAGCGGCATGTATGACGATGCAGCTATTTTAAAAGATTACAGCAGAAATGACAGAGTAGCCCGATTGAAAATAAAATAATCGTTGCATAACTCGGAAATGTTTGTTACACGATTCCGGTTAAGAATATCGCACGCTTTGGACCTGCGTCCCGGTGCTTTCCGAAAGAGAAGTTGGAACCAGGGTAGATAAAGCGGTGGACAAACCGAAAGGAGAAAAAAGTAAATGGCTTACATTACAATGAAAGAACTTTTGGAAGCAGGAGTTCACTTTGGTCACCAGACCAAACGCTGGAACCCTAAGATGAAACCTTATATCTTCGGGGCAAGGAACGGGATCTACATCATTGATCTTCAGAAAACCGTTCGAATGTTCAGAGATGTGTATGATTTTATTACAGATACCGTAGCAAACGGTAAATCAGTCCTGTTTGTGGGAACCAAAAAACAGGCTCGTGATGCCGTATATGAAGAAGCTAATCGGTGTGAAATGTATTATGTTCATAATCGCTGGCTGGGTGGTATGCTGACCAATTTCCAGACTGTCAAGCAGAGTATTGAGCGTCTCAACTGGCTTAATGACATCGAAAATGACGGAACCATAGATCTGTACGCGAAGAAAGAACGCCTCAAGCTAGGCAAGGAACGTGCCAAGCTGGACAGTACCCTGGGCGGCATCAGGAACATGAAAAAAATGCCCGGCGCTATTTTCATCGTTGACCCGAAAAATGAAGCTATTGCAGTCAGCGAAGGCAAACGTCTCAATATTCCGATTGCAGCAGTTGTTGACACCAATTGTGATCCTGATGATATCAATTATGTCATTCCCGGCAATGACGATGCTATCCGGGCCATTCGCCTGATCACATCAAGGGTTGCTGAAGCATGCATAGAAGGACGCAAGCTTTATAAGGAAAGACAGCAGGCCGAAGCTGATAAGCAGATTGAAGAAGATGAGAGCGAGATTGCATCAGCCAGTTCGGATTTGAAGCCAGGTGAAAGAAAAGTTATTTCAGATGGCGGTAAAAAAGGGCCTGTCATTGAGGTGATAAAAAGAACTGCGACAGAAGAGCCGGAACAACAAGCATCCGATGGTGACAATACAGCAGCAGCAGCGGAAGAAGCCAAGCAGTAGACGAACAGGAGAATTAGAAACATGGCAGCGATCAGTGCAACAATGGTGAAACAACTCCGGGACAAAACCGGGTCAGGGATGATGGATTGCAAACAAGCCCTGACCCAGTGTGACGGAGATATCGAGAAAGCAATCGATTTTTTGCGGAAAAAAGGGCTGGCAACAGCACAGAAGCGATCAGGCCGGGCCATGAAAGAAGGCCTGGTAGAATCCTATATTCATATGGGTGGTAAGATAGGCGTGATGGTCGAGGTTAATTGTGAGACCGATTTTGTCTCAAAGACCGATGACTACAGAGATTTTGTCAAAAATCTCGCCATGCATATAGCGGCTACAAATCCGGTCGCTATTACCGAAGAAGATGTATCTGCGGATGTCATTGAGAGAGAAAAGGCAATATACAGCGCTCAGGCTCTTGAGATGGGAAAGCCGGAAAACATAGTGGAAAAAATAGTCGAAGGAAAAATTAAAAGTTTTTTCAAAGAATCCTGCCTGATGAATCAGCCCTATGTGCGGGAAACCGATAAGACTATAGCTGATTATCTCAATGAGATGATAGCGAAAACAGGTGAAAATATTTCCATACGGAGATTTGCCCGCTACCAGTTGGGAGAGTGATTTATTTGGATCAGCCACTGTACAAACGTATTTTATTGAAGTTGAGCGGTGAAGCCCTGATGGGAGATCAGGGTTTCGGTATTTCTCCTGATATGATCAAGTTCGTGGCAGACGAGGTTTTAAGTGTCCACAAACTTGGAGTGGAAATTGCCATTGTTGTTGGAGGAGGCAATATTTTCAGAGGTGTTGCAGCCAGTTCCTTTGATATGGATCGGGCATCGGCAGACCATATGGGAATGCTGGCAACCGTTATAAACAGCCTGGCTCTTCAGGATGCTCTGGAAAAACAAGGTATTCTTACAAGAGTGCAGTCCGCCATATCCATGCATGAAGTGGCTGAACCATATATCCTGCGCCGAGCAGTGCGTCATCTTGAAAAAGGACGGGTCGTTATTTTTGCGGCAGGTACTGGAAATCCATATTTCACGACCGATACGGCAGCAGTTTTACGGGCGCAGGAAATTCATGCGGAAATTCTTTTGAAAGCCACCAAGGTTGATGGATTGTATGATTCTGATCCGCAATCGAATGAAGGTGCCAGATTTATTGAAAAAATGAGTTATATGCAGGTGCTTGAAAAGCAATTGAAAGTCATGGATATGACAGCTATTTCTTTAGCTATGGATAACAACCTGCCTCTTGTGGTTTTCAATATGAATGAGCAGGATAATGTCAGAAAAGTCGTGTGCGGCGGTACGGTAGGCTCACGTATCAACAACTGATATTCGAAAGAATCGAAATATTCGAAAAATCGGAGGAAAAGTCATGCTTGAATCGACATACGAAGATGCAAAAGACCGGATGGCCAAAACTATTGTAGCATTTGAAAATGAACTCAAGCGGGTTCGTACCGGGCGGGCATCTCTGAATATTCTGGACGGAATCCGGGTTGACTATTACGGCACGCTGACTCAGTTGAGCCAGATGGCATCTTTGGCTGTGCCGGAAAGCCGGATGATTACCATTCAACCCTGGGATGTCAGTGTCATAAAAAATATCGAAAAAGCTATCTTGAAATCCGATCTCGGGCTTACTCCGTCAAACGATGGTAAGCTGATCCGGATTTCAATCCCTCCTTTGACCGAAGAACGCCGTAAAAAAATCGTTCGTCAGGTTCAGAAAATGGCCGAAGATTACAGAGTATCTGTAAGAAATATACGCAGGGATGCAAACGAAATGCTCAAAACCATGAAAAAAGATGGTGACATTTCAGAAGATGATGCGTTCCGGGGTCAGGATCAGGTTCAGAAAATAACGGACGAGTATATCAAAAAAGTAGATGGTGTATACAAGGAGAAAGAGACTGAAATCCTTGAGTTCTGAAAAAACATCTTATTCCCTTGACCTGGATGAAGCTAAAATTCCTTCACATGTGGCTATTATCATGGACGGTAATGGCCGGTGGGCGAAAAAACGCATTCTAAACCGCGTAAAAGGGCATGAGAGAGGAATGGAAGTGGTCCGGACTATTGTTCGGACCAGTCGTAATATAGGTGTCTCTTACCTGACCCTGTTTGCTTTTTCAACGGAAAACTGGCAGCGCCCCAGGCTTGAGGTGTCTGCTCTGATGAGCCTGTTGAAAAAATTTCTGGTTTCAGAACGGGACGAGCTTCACGATAACAACGTCCGTCTCAATATGGTTGGTCAGAAAGAACGGCTGCCGGGTGATGTAAAAAAATTACTTGATGAGACCATGTCCATGACAGGAAAAAACACTGGCATGGTTCTGAACCTGGCCATAAGTTACGGAAGTCGTGATGAAATTCTGCAAATGGTGCGCCATATAAGCAAACGTGTAAATGATGGAGATATAAAACTTGATGAAATCAATCACAAGCTTATTTCCAATCACCTGTACACAGCCGGCATGCCTGATCCAGATATTCTTATCCGCACAAGTGGAGAAATGCGTATCAGCAATTTTCTTTTATGGCAGATAGCGTATTCCGAGCTTTTTATTACCAGAACTTTATGGCCTGATTTTACCGAGCAGGAATATATCGAAATCATAAAAGATTTTCAGCAGCGCGACCGCCGTTTCGGCAAGGTGTAAGACAAATAATTGATTAAAATGGATAATCTTCATCCGGAAGGTCAATAATGAGAAATTCTCATTTCAAGCGGTTGGTCACAGGATTTGCCGCTCTGCCGTTTCTGATCATCCCCATCGCAATGGGCGGAATCTGGTTTGCAGCCTTGATCTGTGTTGCATGTCTGCTGGCTATGGCGGAATATTGTCGTATAGTGTTCAATCCAAAAGGAGACACCATATCCGCGACATTTCTTTTTTTAGCTATGATTTGCGGAGGGTTTGCCATATTGGCGGCAGCTTATCTGAACAACACCTCACTCATGCTTGGAATTATAGCGATCTGCCTGATTGCTTCCGCCATGTTTTCATTGAACCGGTTTAAATCAGATCCATACATTCTGGAAAATCTCGCCAATCAGATCCAGGCAATAATTTATATCCCTTTATCCCTTTCTTTTCTATTGCTCATAAGAAACAGCGAATTGGGAGCACATTGGATTTTTTTCCTTCTGGTCATAGTTTTTGCCGGAGATATCGGAGCCTATTATGCAGGTTCATATCTGGGCAGGCATAAGCTCTGTCCGAGCGTCAGCCCCGGAAAAACCATAGAAGGATCTATCGGCGGTATTCTTGCCAATATCTTTGTCGGTTTTCTATTCAAGATATTTTTTCTGCCCCAGCTGGCTTTAGGTCCGGAATTGTTTCTATTTTTCATTCTTGTGGGGTCTTGCGGGCAGGCAGGTGATTTATTCGAATCCATGTTCAAACGCAATTCAGGCATAAAAGATTCCGGGAATATACTGCCGGGACACGGCGGAATTCTGGACAGAATCGACGCGTTATTGTTTGCAGCCCCGATAGCCTTTGTTTTCAAGATGTATCTGCTTGTATAGAAAACGCTTTCCCAATAAATAATTTATGACAGCAGGACAGCAGGTTCTGCCAAATAACTCATATGAAACGCAGGTGGGCATAAAAACACATGCCCACCCTACGGAAAAATGTCATGGAATTTTAGCTCGTTTCAACGCTCTGCGTAAGAATGCAGTCCAGACGCGCCGTTTTCAAGAGGCATCCGAATAAATTCATCTGTTTTCAAACTTTAGCTTGAAATACATAAAACAAACCACCTCCGTAATATTGATTTTAAAATCAATTTCGTTTATATACTCTGGCACTTGACATAACATTTATTATAAATTGGTGAAAAAAATGAAAAATCTTTGTGTACTCGGATCAACTGGTTCAATCGGCTGCAATACATTGGAAATTGCTCAAAAATTTCCAGATCGTTTTTCAGTCAAAGTTCTGGCAGCCGGACAGAATATATCATTACTGGCAGACCAGATCGAAAAATTTCAGCCTCAGATGGCGGTCGTTCTCAATGAAAAACTGGCAGAAAATCTTGAAGGTCTTTTAAAAAGCAAAGGATTGAAAGATAAAAAAACAAAGATTCTTTACGGAGAAGAAGGATACCTTGCCGGCGTAACCCATGACCAGGTTCATATGGTTGTGACGGCTGTCGTAGGCGCTGCAGGGCTTCTGCCCACACTGGCTGCAATCGACGCGAAAAAAGATATAGCGCTTGCCAACAAGGAAACTCTGGTCATGGCCGGAAATATTGTCATGTCCCGTGCAGCAGAAAAAGGGGTGAAAATTCTTCCTGTGGACAGTGAACACAGCGCAATTTTTCAGTCTCTGGCCGGTCAGCGCAGGCAGGATCTTGACAAGATTTTTCTTACAGCTTCCGGAGGGCCTTTTTTAAACCGGAAAAAAGAAGATTTTGGCAATATTCAGCCTGAAGATGCACTTGCTCATCCCACATGGAGCATGGGCAAAAAAATCAGCATCGATTCTTCCACCCTCATGAATAAAGGGCTTGAAGTAATCGAAGCTATGCATCTTTTCAATCTTTCGCCTGATCAGATCGAAGTGGTCGTACATCCTCAAAGCATAGTGCATTCAATGGTCGGATACAAAGACGGCTCAGTAATAGCCCAGTTGGGTACACCTGATATGAAAGGTGCTATCGCATACGCCCTTTCCTGGCCGGAACGGCTTTCAACAGGTATGCCCTTTCCCGATTTTGCAGGTATTAAAAATTTATCCTTTCAATCCCCTGATTTTGATCTTTTTCCGTGCCTTTCTCTGGCGTTTGATGCATGCCATGCGGGCAACAGCACTCTTCCTGCTGTACTCAATGCCGCAAATGAAGAAGTTGTATGGACATTTTTGGATAAGTGTATACCATATAAAAAGATACCGGAAATTATAAAACTGGCCATGAAAAATCATGAGATCATTTTAAATCCAGCGATTGATGATATACTTGATGCAGATCAATGGGCCAGACAATTCGTTAAAAAGGAAATTGATGCGTCATGACAGATTTTTTATCCCAGACAGGTAACTTTTTTTTCATGCTTTGTGCCTTTCTTCTGGTTTTGGGTCCCCTTGTTTTTTTTCATGAGTTCGGCCATTTTATAGCAGCGAGATTGTGCGGAGTCGGAGTTGAAGTTTTTTCCATAGGATTTGGTCCGAGACTTTTTGGTAAAAAGCGCGGACGTACAGATTATCGGATTTCCGCTGTTCCTCTAGGCGGCTATGTCAAGATGACAGGCGATGATTTCACCGCAGAGATTGAGCCTGAAGATATTCCTTATTCCTTTGTTCATGCCCATGTGGCAAAAAGGATGCTTATAGCAGTTGCCGGTCCGGCTTTTAACATGCTGCTTGCTTTTTTCATCTTTTCTGCATTGCTGCTTTATTCAGGAAGCTATGAGTATCTGCCTGATCCCGTGATCGGTGAAGTTCGCAAAGACTCTCCGGCAAAAGCCGCCGGCCTTCAAAAAGGTGATCGGATTCTTTCCATAAACGGCGAAAAAGTCAAAACATGGAAAGAAATGTCAAATCTGATTACTACCTCTACTCAGGGAACAGAACTTTCCATATCTGTGCTGCGAAAAGAATCAGAGGTAGATATTCATGTAACGCCTGAAAAAATATCAGAAAAGAATCATCTGGGTGAAACCATTGAGCGATATATAATAGGAATCACGGCTTCAGGCAGGGAAGTAAGACTCGGCCCGATCCAGGCCATTGCACAAGGATTTACTGTAACCTTCGAGATTACCAGGATATCCATAGTCGGAATCATAAAAATGATAGAAGGCAAAGTATCCGTCAAGGAAAATCTTGGAGGCCCTATCATCATTGCCAAGGTTTCTGGTGATGTGGCCAGAAAAGGGATTGCAAAGCTCATGGAATGGGGCGCTTTACTCAGTATCAGCCTGGCTATTTTAAACATCATGCCAATTCCAATTTTAGACGGCGGGCATCTTCTTTTCTGTCTTATAGAAATTCTTATACGCAGGCCGGTCAGTATCAAGATAAGGGAAGTTGCTACTCAGGCCGGTTTTTTTCTTCTGCTGATGCTTGTGGTATTTGTTTTTTACAATGATATAGCCAGAATTTTGAATTAGGGTTGTGGAAGTTATTTCATCCACAGCCCTTAGTGTCCACGAACTAGGTTCTCAGGAGTATACGTTAAATGCGCTGCATAATATCTGTGTCCACATTATTGTTTATGTTGTCATGCTGCGCTTTTCCGGCTCATGCCAGTTATATCCGGATGTTAACCCGTTTTACAACCAATCCGACACCTGATGGGGTCAGATTGCGCCTTTTCATTAAAAATACAGGCGATGAAGCAGCCCATGCCGTACAATGTATGGCTGCTATCGCATCTACCACAATGCATACAGATGCAGTCCCTGTTGTTCACAAGGGGCTGGAAATTGAAAAAGACCTGTTTTTCAAGATTCGTTTCCCCTCACCAGGCCGCTATCCTCTTGTAATAAAAACAGTGTATCAGGATAAAAACGGTCACAGGTTTTCAGTGGTAAGCGGCGGTTTTTATGTGCATGAAAAACTTGGCAGACCGGAACTCATAATCGGTTCTGCTGAGACTGCTATCCCTGAAAAAGGGCAATCATCAATTGATTTTATTGTGCGGAATTCAGGTAAAAATATTCGAGATATATCCTTTCAACTCCACCTTCCAGATGAACTGGTTGCAGATAACGCTAAAAAAAAGATTGCCCTGAGTCCTGATAGCAGTCAGAAAATTTCTTTTATGATAACAAGTCTTTCCGCACTTGAAGGTTCTTCTTATGCAGTATGGCTGCTTGGAGAATATGAAGATACAGAAAAGAATCTGCACTATACCGGGTATGGAACAGGTATGATAAATATAAGGGCTAAAACCTCGTTTTTGATGCTTCCAGGATGGGTTCTGATCGGAGCTGATTTTATTCTGATCATCCTGTTTATTCTTTTTCAGTTTCAATGGCTGATAAAACGAAAAAGGCAGGGTTCGTGAGATGCTTGATATAAAAAAAACACAAAAAATAGATTTTTCGCGAAAGCTTGCAGCAATCTGTTTATTCCTGATTATTTTCATGTTTTTAGCAGGATATTTCAAGCCTTCTTTGATCTTTTCCGATACAACGACAGCAGGAGGTGATACTGGCTCTCACAATCTTTTAGCCTGGCATCTTAAAACAGAACTGCTGCCCCAGGGAAAGATCATTGGCTGGTATCCCTATTCTTTTGCCGGTCTTCCCCTGTTTCAGTATTATTTTCCGCTTCCATATCTTTTTATTGCTGTTTTAAGCTTCTTGATCCCGTTTAACATAGCTTTCAAGCTGACCAGCATCATGGGTGTTTTCTTTTTACCTGTGGCGGCTTTTTTATGTTTTCGGGCTATGAAATTCAAATATCCGGTTTCCCTTGTAGCATCAGCCTTATCCCTTCTCTTTCTTTTCAAGGAAGAAGGAATTGCCGGAGGAGGCACGATAAAGAGTATGCTTGCTGGACAATTTCCGTACAGCATAAGCCTTGCTTTAATGATGCTTACCCTGGGCCTTATTTATAAAGGCATTGCAGAAAACCGACATATAATTTTGACAGCTCTTTTGATTGCTGGCATCGTCTTGTGCCACGGTTTCGCGCTTATTCCTCTGATGGCAGCCTCTCTTTTTTTTGTCATAGAAGATCTATTTACACAAAAAATTTCCAGAACTGCCTGGCTTGCAAAGGTTTTTGGACTTGGTTTTTTTCTGTCAGGATTCTGGTCGATTCCCTATCTTTTCAAACGGGAATGGGCCATGATTGTTTTAAATTATTCGGGGTTGAGTGCAAGTTTAGATTTTTTGATTACACCGCGATTTGCCATCCCGATTTCTATCACTGTCACAGGTATTGTACTGTCGCTTATTTTCAAACAAGAAATTCGCAGGCAGTTATATGTTTTTTTCTGGCTGATAATTCTTGTCGGATTTACCTGGGGGATGAAATCTTCCCTGTTACAGTCAAGATATGAAAATCTCATGTTCCTGTTTGCTCTCATGGCAGCCGGAACTGCACTAAAGGTTGTGTTACCTTATTTAAAAGCTGCCTGGCTTCTTCCTTTTATTGCAGCTTTAAGCATAATGATAAGCATAAGATCCGATTTAAGAGATATTCCGGCCTGGATTATCTGGAATTATGAAGGAATTGAAAAAAAGAGTCCCTGGCCTGAGTACAGGGATGTCAATAAGTTTTTAGCGGAAAAACAATTCAGCGGCAGGATCAATTTCGAATATTATAATTACAATGCATTGGGCAGTCCCCGTATATTCGAGTTAAGCCCCATGTTCCATAAAAAGCCGGTTATGGAAGGGCTTTTGTTCGAATCATCTCTTACCTATCCATTTTTCTTCTATCTCCAGCACGAGATATCCAAATCTTCCTGGTGGCCCGGTTTTCCTATCAAAATGCCAAAACAGGACATGAAAAAAGCCATGAACGATTTAAGGCTTTTCAATGTTCGTTATTTTGTGGCACGTCATAAAAGAACAAAACACCTGGCATCTTTAATCCCGGATCTTATTATGGAAAGAGATGTGGGGCGGATGCGGATATATCGTGTCGAACCGGAAGGTCGATATGTCACAGCTCTAAAAAAAGAACCCGTTCTGGTTTCTACCAATAACTGGAAAACCTGGGCATATGCCTGGATGGGTTCAGATCGGCGGGATGTATTTCTCGTATTCGTAAAACCGGAAGACAAGAAGGCGGTTGTTGATGATTTCAATATCGTGCTGGACGGGCAGAAATTTATCAGGTCAACAGGTAAAAACCAGGTAAGAATTGCAGAGGGTCTGGTCAGTGAAATGATGGATAAAAGTCAGCCCTGCGATATACAAAATTGTGTTGTTGAAGAAAAGATTGAAAGCGACCGGATTCGTTTTAAAACCAGATGCGTGGGACAACCTCATCTCATAAGAGTTACTTATTTCCCTAACTGGAAAGTCAAGGGAGCTTCACGAATATATCAGGCCAGTCCTTCATTAATGATGGTCATCCCTGAAACAAATGAAGTCGAGATTTATTACGGAAGGCTTCTGGAAGATTTTATCGGAATTTTTGTATCTGTTCTGGCTTTTTCAGGAGTTCTGATCGCTTTGATATTTCCGGGCCTGTCAATTATTTCGCGCTTGGATAACATCTTGATGTCAATTGAAGAATATCTTAATGCTGTGCCGGAAAAATTAAAATATGTTCTTTTCCGAAAAGAGAATAAAAAGAAGCTTTTAATTTTAGCGGGAATAGTGATCGCATCAGGGGCAGGATTTATAGCGTTAAAAAACTTCATGGCTATAAATGCCGGATGCCGTTCATATTGCAAAAATCGAGGAGCAGGAGACATTGATCCTGCTGTTTTAAATCTTGAAGATGAGATTTTGACTGGATTTTCCTATCCGGAAAGCAAAAAAGAACATGATTTTGTATGTGAAGGCGGCGCACTTTGTGATAAAACCCGTAAAAAATTTGTATATGTCAATTCAGGGCAGATAAGGTTTAATCTGCAAGGACAAAAATCGCGTGATCATATCTTGACCATTGTCACTTCAGATAATTTCAATTGCAGGAGCAACACGATTTTTCTAAATGGCAGAAAACTTGGAAAAATGATTGGCTACGGAGAAAATCATATGGAAGAACGTTTTGAATATTTCGTGCCAAAAACATTCATGGACAAAGCCAGGGTCGAAGTGACAATCGTAAAAGAGTTTAACCAGTGCTACGGCTTTGATATTTCCAAGGTTGAGTTATCGTCCATAGGATGTGACTGCCCACAGGAAAATTCTTAGATTTTTGCCTTTTGCAGCAACGTAGAATACGGGCCAAAAGACAAGCAGGACTGGTATATTATTTTTTTTGACATCCCTTAATCTTCGGATGATTTATCAGCAATTTTTCGCGCATTTTAAAATATTTTTTCTTTTCACAAAGAATTTCAGGTACAATGCGCCTGGCTTCTTTTAAAAAGGAAATTCTGGTTTTTCGCATTTCCGATTCCAAAATTACAGGTATCTCTTTTATTTTATATTCTGCTGCCTGAAAATATATTACAATCTGGGTTTCGAGAAATGCGGTATCGGCTGTCAAAGCGGGTACAATTCTGCTCATGGCATCTTTTCGCCATAGCAGACTTCCCTGGGGATCTTTCACGTCAAGGCTGAAAAAACCTTTAAGGGCCATGCCATATGCAAAAGTTACAATTTTTCTGGCCATTGATCGTTGTACCAGCGAATCCGGGTGTGCCTTGGAACCGACAACGAGATCGCAGTCGGATATGGCCGCTATTGATTCGGGTATGATGGAAAGGCCAAAAGGCAGATCAATGGCATAAAACATTGCAAATTCAAAGGGCTTAGACTTGCAGATTCCATCTTTAAGCCCCACGCCGATACCCCGCCTCTGATTGTCAAAGGCACGGATTCGAGAATCTTCTGACGCAAGTTTCAAAGCAATTTCATATGTATTATCAGTACATCCGTTTCCGCACAAAAGGATTTCAAAGTCATGGATGCAAGGCTCATTTTCCATAAAATCGATAGTCTTTTTTATTTGATGTACAATTATTTCCGCTTCATTATGAAGGGGAAAAATAAGGCTTATTCCATTCATTTTTTATCCATATCATTTTTTATCCATATCATTTTTTAATCCGTATCATTTTTTAATCCGCGTTTCACAATCTCCTGGATCTGCTGACGGAGGGGGGTTATCGTAGTCTGATAGCGCAATCTCAGCCTGACCCCT
>JAUCGE010000393.1 GCA_030377965.1 Desulfobacterales bacterium HSG16 | reverse complement strand
ATGCAGACCGCGTTTTTCAAGCTTGCCAACGTGATCCCGGTCGATGATGCCATCGGATATCTCAAGGAGCAGATCGACAAGCTGTTCAGTAAAAAAGGCCAGCACATAGTCGATATGAACGTAGCCGCTGTAGATAAGACCATAGACAAGCTCGTACAGGTCGATTATCCCGAATCCTGGGCAAATGCAGAACTCGGCCCAAAAACGGAAAAAGAAGAGCCTGACTTCGTAAAGAACGTGATGCATCCCATGAACGCCCAGCAGGGTGACAAACTGCCGGTATCGTATTTCACCAGAGACGGCATTTTTCCTGTGGGTACCACCCAATACGAGAAACGCGGTGTTGCCATCAGCGTTCCCGAATGGATCATGGACAACTGCATCCAGTGTAACCAGTGTGCAATGGTCTGCCCCCACGCAGCGATCCGCCCTGTAATTCTTACAGACGAGGAAGTAACAGCCGCACCTGCTGATTTCACAGCTAAAAAAGCCTTAGGCAAAGACCTTAAAGGCTATCAATTCCGAATTCAGGTATATCCTTTAGATTGTCTCGGATGCGGAAACTGCGCTGATATCTGCCCGGCTAAAAAACCTGCTCTGGTAATGCAGCCTCTTAAAACTCAGACAGAAGTTCAAGTGCCGAACCAGGAATACGCGGCAAAACTTCCGGTCAGAGACGATATTTTGAAACGCAACTCCGTCAAAGGCAGCCAGTTGCAGCAGCCCCTTATCGAATTCTCAGGTGCATGTGCAGGATGCGGAGAAACTCCCTATACAAAACTGCTCACCCAGTTGTTCGGTGAAAGAATGGTAATCGGAAATGCAACCGGATGCTCCTCCATCTGGGGCGGCAGCGCTCCATCCATTCCCTATTGCGTGAACAAGGACGGGTTCGGACCCACATGGGGCAATTCCTTATTCGAAGATCCGGCAGAGTTTACCTATGGCATGTTCCTCGGAGCCATGCATCAGAAAAACAAACTGATTGATCTTGCCACACAGGCTGTCGGAACAGATATCGGCCAGGACATCAAAGATGCTCTGTCAGGCTGGCTCGACAATGTGAAAGATGTTGAGGGATCGAAAAAATACGGGGATATCCTCAAACAACTGCTCCCGGCACAAAAAGACAATCCTCTGCTTGCCGAGATCATGGGATTTTCAAAACTGTTCACGAAAAAATCCTACTGGATTTTCTTAGGAGACGGTGCTGCCTATGATATCGCGTTCGGCGGCATAGACCATGTTCTCTCCACCGG
>JAUCGE010000392.1 GCA_030377965.1 Desulfobacterales bacterium HSG16 | reverse complement strand
GTCACAGGGTATCAGCATGTGTACCAAGCTCGCTCAGGCAAAAGCCATGATTTTTGGTGAAGAGTTCATAGAGCGCATCGAACCTGCAAAAGCAGTTCTGGATCAGAGCGTATCCCACTATCTGTTTGTCGGCCCTGAAAGCAAAGTTCCAAAATGGGCTGGATCTTTTTCAAAAGAAACCGAGTCGGCATCCGACGATGATCCTTGTGTGGATATCCAGCTAACGGACGGAGCCGGGCTTTATTTTACATCTGGCACAACAGGCAAGCCCAAGGGAGTTCTTCTGACTCACAGAAATCTGGAATTCTCCTGTTATGCGGAAAACCGGCATCATAACCAGACACACGAGGATAATTTTCTGTGCATACCGCCTCTTTACCATACAGGCGCAAAAATGCATTGGTTCGGAAATTTCATCGTGGGGGCAAAATCTGTAATATTAAAGGGTGTAAAACCAAAATGGATCATTGAAGCGATATCCGAAGAAAAAATTACAATGGTCTGGCTTCTCGTTCCCTGGGCTCATGATATCCTGATTGCCATAGAGGAAAGAGAAATAGACCTTGATGATTACAAACTTGATCAGTGGCGGTTCATGCATATCGGCGCACAACCTGTTCCCCCGAGCCTGGTAAGGAAATGGAAAACCGTATTCCCCCATCATGCGTATGACACGAATTACGGTCTGACCGAATCCACAGGTCCGGGCTGCGTCCATCTTGGAATTGAAAATATCCACAAGGTCGGCTCAATCGGCCTTCCCGGATTTGACTGGGAATGCCGGATCATAGATCATACAGCCAAAACCTTTAAGTTTGAGCAGGTTCCTGACGGAGAACCGGGTGAATTGATTATAAAAGGCCCTGGAGTCATGCAGGAATATTATCGAAATCCTGAAGCCACTGCCAGTACTCTGGTAAACGGCTGGCTCCTTACCGGTGATGTAGCGCGAAGGGATGAAGACGGGTTTATCTGGCTGGTTGACAGAAAAAAGGATGTGATCATCACAGGAGGTGAAAACATTTATCCGGTAGAGATTGAGGATTTCATGATGGAAAATCCAAGTGTTCATGATGTCGCGGCCTTCGGGATTCCGAACGAACGTCTCGGGGAAATTGTGGGAATGGTGATTAAAGTAAAGTCTTCCTGTGAAATGAGTGAGGATGAAGTAAGGACGTTTTGTGAAGATATGCCGCGATTCAAGCGGCCTAAAAAAATCTTTTTTGATGATGTACCCAGAAACCCGACCGGAAAAATCGAAAAGCCCCTGTTA
>JAUCGE010000391.1 GCA_030377965.1 Desulfobacterales bacterium HSG16 | reverse complement strand
ATTTCGGAATCTGCCTTATAAATCGCTTTTTCCGATACTTTTCTGAGTTTGAGCTTGTTGAATAACAGCCTGATTTTGAATCGGTCACGCTCAATATTACGTTCCATAGGTTTCAGGCAGCGTTTAGAGTACACCGCACACAAAGGCTCAAGTCCTCTGGATGTCTCAGGAATGATAACATCAAAGCGTTCTTCGGTTTTGTCGAGAATGGTCTGTATCACTTCTTTTTTTAAAAACGGCGCGTCACAGGCTGCAACAAAAGCATGGGAATTATTCGCTGAAAAAAGCCCTGCATGAATACCGGTAAGAGAGCTTCTCTTCTTAAAAATATCTGTCACGATTGTAAAATCCCACTTAACATATGAAACCGGATCGTTGGTCACAAGGATAATTTCATCAAAAAATTCTGTAAAGACTTCATAAACACGGTCGATTATACGTGTATTCCCGACTTTTGCAAATGCCTTGTTTTTCCCTTTAAACCGGCTGTTCAGTCCACCAGCCAGGATAATACCCGTACATGGGATACCCATTTTAAATTCCTTTTCCAAAATGCTTTCATCAATTATATTTCCGGCGCTTATGATATTGGAAAATCGGTTTGAAATCAAGAAAGAAGAAAACAGTCTGTTTTAAAATTAATTAAAACTTGATTTCAAAGCCATCCACAGATAAAAAATATGCTCAAAATACAAAAAAATCTTGTACGAATCAAACATAAAAAAGGAAACCGCGTTATGGGAACCAGAGAACACAAGGCAGATGCGCCAGCAAAACTTGATATCGCTATCATAACGGCTTCTACCACCCGCAAAATCGAAGAAGATGAAAGCGGGTCATGGATGAGAGGATATGCTGAAAAATCAGGTCATAAAATCGTGCAGCACATTGTCGTTCTGGATCAGACAGATTTAATTACAAAAGCGACAAGGGAAATAATAACAACATTTCGTCCTGCAATTATTTTGATCAATGGCGGAACCGGCATAAGCAAACGGGATATAACCATAGAAGCGGTAAAGCCTCTTTTCGAAAAAGAGATGACAGGTTTCGGCTCTCTTTTCGCATTTTTAAGCTTTGAACAAATAGGATCTGCTGCTATTCTCTCAAGAGCTACTGCCGGTGTAATAGAAGATACTATTGTTTTTTGTATGCCCGGGAGCCTCAAGGCGTGTCAACTTGCATGTGAGCGCCTTATTTTTCCTGAAGCCGGGCATTTGGCAAAACATGTTAGAATTGAATGATGGGAAACAATTGGAATATACTGTGTCGAA
>JAUCGE010000390.1 GCA_030377965.1 Desulfobacterales bacterium HSG16 | reverse complement strand
GATATCTTCTTCATCCACTTCCCAGGCTACCATAGCATTTGCTGAAAATCCTGATTTCTGGTGGTAAAGGGTAGCGCCAAAGCGACGGATGATTCCCCGCTTGCAAAGATCTGCCAGGGCTTCAAGCAGGATTTCTTCGCTGATATCGAGCTGTCGGGCAATTTCAAGAAATGGGCGCTCTGTCACCGGTATGTCGCCCTGGATCGCTGCAATTATTTTTTTTCCAGATCTGTTAGCATATCGAATATCAAAAACTTTTTTTGTTTTGTTTTATTTTTCTTTTCTTTTGAATCAGACTTTTTCAGGGAACAAAGTTCTGACACCTGCTTCCGTGGCCCTGCATACCCCTTTTTCTGTGATAAAACCTGTTACAAGCCGGGCCGGAGTTACGTCAAAAGCGTAATTTGCGGCTGGAGCGTTTTCAGGGGTAATCAGCACATTTTTTATCTCTCCATCGCAAAGCCCCTGTACATAGCGAATCTCGTCCGGGTTTCGTTTTTCGATGGGGATCTGTTTTACGCCGTCTCTGATAGTCCAGTCAAATGTGGTCGATGGCAGGGCTACATAAAAAGGTACGTTGTTATCTCTGGCAGCCAGAGCTTTTAAATATGTACCGATCTTATTTGCCACATCACCCGTATAAGTTGTTCTGTCCGTGCCAGTGATGAGCATATCGACCATGCCGTGCTGCATGAGATGGCCGCCCGCATTATCAGGAATAACTGTGCATGGAATATTTGCTTTGGCAAGTTCCCAGGCAGTCAGCCTTGCCCCCTGGTTCAATGGCCGGGTTTCATCGATCCAGACATGGATATTGATCCCTTTTTCATGAGCTGCATACATTGGAGCGGTGGCTGTTCCGTATTCGATACACGCGAGCCAGCCTGCATTGCAATGGGTCATAAGATTTACTGTGCCGCCATTTTTTTCAGCAGAAATTTCTTCTATCAGGCCAAGGCCGTATTCTCCGATTTTTTTACAGTTGTAAGCCTCATATTCTGCAATTTCCAGAGCTTTTTTTCTTGCAATCTCAATTTTTTCTTTTGGAGAGTCTGCTGCCAGAAGTTCTGGCAGAACAGTGTCAACAGCCCATGCCAGATTTACAGCCGTCGGACGGGCTGCCCGGATTCTGCTGCATTCGGAAGAGAGGTAATCATTGGAAATGGATGAATCAGGAGAATTTACAACAGCCAGATAAATGCCAAAAGCTGCGGTAACTCCAATCAAAGGAGCACCTCTTACATACATTTCCTGGATGGCATTTATTATATCATCCACGCTTG